>NZ_JAAVWA010000056.1:0-12833 GCF_017355725.1 Anabaena sp. 54 | reverse complement strand
TTTCCTAGACTTTAAATTTTTCCTTAACGATCGCTTGACAATCAAGACAGTCGCTACAGGAAATGGACAAGGTATTGATTAATGATGAGGATAGAGTTAAAACCAAAGTATTTAGTTTTATCTCTAATCTAATCATCACCATTCCTAAATGTGAACTTCTCAAATCACAAAAAACACCACTACTGTTCAATTACTTTCTATTTAAGTCACGGTCAATGCTTAGCATAGTGCAGCAAGACCATCGGACGGTAAGGAGCGATCTTAAGCTCTTAAATCCAGTACAACAATGGTTTGAAGAATTCTGTCAGCAATATTTACCTAAATATGGCTGGTCAGATAGCCAACTTTATCGTCTCAACCTAGCTTTAGCAGAAGGTTTTACCAACGCAGTTCGTCATGCTCATCATGCTTTACCACCGGAAACAACTATAGAAATTCAAGTCAGTTTATGGACTGATAGGCTAGAGGTGAGAATTTGGGATTACGGAAAACCATTTAATCCCGATGTAATCACTGAGCCAGAACCGGGGACTCTACAAGTGGGTGGATATGGATGGTTTTTACTCCGCCGCTTGGCGGATAAAGTTGTATATGAACGTGATTCAGATAGTAGAAATTGCCTGTTAATTGTTAAATATTGTTTAGAAGAACGGCAAAATTAAAAATTAGTGAGCTAATCGGCATTTAAAAGTCAAAATAATTACATTTTTAGTTATTTTGTGGTGTTTGCTATAATCAGAGAAAACTAAAAAACCTTTTTTCTCTACGAAGAAATAATTTTTAAAGAAGAATTAATATTTTATTAGCACAGAGAAAGAGACATGACCTTTAAAAACTTGCAATTTAATTTTGAGAAAATCCGCCCCTGGCTAACCCTGTTAGCGATCGCCTGGTTATTAGCATCATTGGGATTGGGCTGGTTAGTTAATTCCTTGGTAATTATTTTGGGTTTACTGTTTCTTTTGCCTGTGATAGCATTCTTTGGGTTTCGCTGGTGGTTACAAAAGAATTTAGTTACTAACCAGTGTCCTGTCTGTGGGTATGAATTAACAGGGATAAATAACAGCCAAGTACAATGTGCTAACTGTGGTGAACAATTATTAGTGAAAGACTTTCAATTCCAACGCTTCACACCAGAAGGAACAATTGATGTGAAAGCCGTTGAAGTGCAATCCCAATCACTGGAAGATTAGGAAGTTGTCAGTTGTCAGTTGGAATATAGTAGTTCGTCAAATTTATTTTGACGGGTAATAATAGGAAAAACTTCTGTTTTCCCTCCCCTACTCCCCTACCCCTCTTCTCCCCCTACTTGCCTTTACCCGTCATTTTTGGATTGACAGACCACTAGAAGGGTGAATTCATGAAAGTTGCCCATTGATCTAGATTTTTGAGAAAATGTGGTTGTTGTAGTTCAGACAGCCAGAGAATTAAGGCATCCTCATTGTTATCTTTGTAATAACCCCGTCGTTTTCCCGCAGTCTTGAAACCAAATTTTTGATACAAAGAAATAGCAACGTGGTTAGAATCACGGACTTCGAGGGTAGCTCTCTCCAAACCAATATCAGCCGCAGTTTGCAGAAGGGAATATAATAGAGCTTTTCCCAGTCCTTGACCATGATATTGGGGATGAACTGCCAAAATTGTAATGTGTGCTTCCTCTAAAATTGACCAAAAGCACCCCATTCCTAACAATTCGGAGTGATTAAAAGGTGAAAATAAACCCAAAAAATGACTATTAGGACTTTCTAACTCCCGCAGGTAGCCTTCCATAGTCCATAAACCATCAAAACAGGCTTTATCTAGTTCTAATAGTTCAGTTAAATTATCTGTGGTTAAAGGTTGAATTTTTAAGTCGGATGAAATCACAATTTTTGAGGATTGAGGAAGGTTAATTATCAATTACCAATTATCCATTACCATACCAATGAGAGGGTAAACTGGAAATCAGGACATATACTCATGGCCTGATTTTTCACAAAGACAACTCTTATTAGTTATGGTATCGACTTACCCCGTCGAAGTTCAACTTTCTGGCCGTCAATATTTACAGTCAACAAGCGGTGACAGTGCTGATATTTCTCCTAATCAACAACTCTTACCTTTGACGGCGAGAGTTAATGATCATGATCATCTAGAAATCGGTGGGTGTGATGTCACAACCCTAGTTGAACAGTTTGCTTCACCTTTATATATTTTAGATGAGGAAACCCTGCGGACAGCTTGTAGGCAATATCGAGATACCTTTAAGGAATATTACAAGGGAGAATCTCAGGTACTTTATGCTTCTAAGGCATGGAATTGTTTAGCGGTTTGTGCCATTGTTGCCTCAGAAGGTTTAGGAATTGATGTAGTCTCCGGTGGCGAACTTTATACTGCGTTGAATGCGGGTATGAGTCCTGATAAAATTTACTTACATGGAAATAATAAATCTCATGATGAGTTGGTTTTAGCGATTCAGTCTGGATGTACTATCGTAGCGGATAACTGGCATGAATTAGATATGCTGGTGAAAATAGCAGGGGAGAAAACGGAAAATTCTTTTCTTTCGCCCATTCGGATCATGCTACGCTTAACTCCTGGGATAGAATGCCATACTCACGAATATATTCGCACTGGACACTTAGATAGTAAATTTGGTTTTGATCCCCATGATTTACAAGAGGTGTTTGCTTTTGTGAGTCAACAGCCTAGTTTAAACTGTGTGGGGTTACACGCTCATATTGGTTCACAAATTTTTGAACGTCAACCACATAGAGATTTAGCCGCTGTGATGGTGCAGTGGTTAAGAGATGCGGCTAAACATGGTTTGCAGGTGACAGAATTAAATGTTGGTGGTGGTTTAGGGATTAAATATACAGAATCTGATGATCCACCAAGCATTGCCGAATGGTCTAAGGCAATTTGTGAGGTTGTACAAGCTGCTTGTACATCGGAAAACTTGCCTTTACCAAAGTTACTCTGTGAGCCAGGGCGATCGCTTATTGCCACATCTTGTGTCACTGCTTACACGGTTGGCGCTACCAAGGTGGTTCCTGAAATTCGCACCTACGTGGCGATTGATGGCGGAATGTCAGATAATCCGCGTCCTATTACCTATCAATCAGTTTATCGGGTGGTGGTTGCGAATAAAATATCTGATCCTTGCACCGAAATTGTGACATTAGCGGGTAAACATTGCGAATCAGGAGATATTCTGATTAAAAATGCCCAACTGCCAAAAACTGAAGCAAATGATATTCTCGTAGTTATGGGAACTGGTGCATACAATTACAGTATGGCATCTAACTACAATCGCCTCCCTCGACCGGCAGCAGTTGTAGTGGCAAATGGCGAAGCAAATTTAATTTTGCAACGCGAAACTTATCAAGACTTGATTCGACAAGATCGCCTACCAGAAAGACTTAAATAGTCCGTAGTCAGTGGTCAGTGGTCAGTGGTTAAAAAATCACAAATGACAAATGACGACTGACAACTGACAACTGACAAATGACTATAAGAATCCAGATGTCATGAGAGATTGGTGGAAGCAATGGCTGATAAACCTGGGAGATTGGTCGCAGTCCTTGCTCCTTGGGACTCTGGATATGGTGTTGGTGCTGGCACTGACATACATGATCCTGATGATTATTAGTGAACGGCGCACATTATGGATGGTGCGAGGGTTTATAGTCTTAATGCTTTGCTCGGCGCTCAGTGGCAAGTTAGGATTACCTTTGCTAAATTTTGTTCTCGAAAAATTGGTGATTGGCTGTGCTGTGGCTATGGCTGTGGCGCTGCAATCAGAATTTCGCCGTTTTTTGGAACAATTGGGACGTGGCGAATTTTGGCAATTATTTCAAAATAATGCCAGAGCAATTCCTAAGTCCGATAGTGTAATTGATGAAATTGTTGATGCAATTAAAGAGTTATCAAAAAATCGTATTGGCGCTTTACTAATTTTGGAAACCACAGGGCCTATTGAAGAACAAGATTTTTCAGTCCCAGGAGTGAAGCTAAATGCTGAAGTTTCCAAAGAACTGATCCAAACTATTTTTCAACCGAAAACTTTGTTACATGATGGAGCAACGTTAATTCGTGGTTCGCGCATTGTGTCATCTGGTATAATTCTACCACTTTCAGGACGCACAGCGTCGCGGCAGTTGGGAACACGCCATCGGGCAGCAATGGGAATTACTGAAAGGGTCGAAAATTGTATTTGTGTTGTTGTATCAGAAGAAACGGGTTCTATTTCCTTAGCGGAAAAGGGAACTCTATATAGACCACTAACTATTAAAAAGCTCAAAGAGTCTTTAGAAACTCGATTTTCTCCGACTGTAGATCGGGAGGCTCATGCACCTGGTCTTTTAAGTTTAGTTCGTCAACTTGGTGATAAATCACTAAAATTAATGTCCCGGCTACTTGGCTTACCTTGCCTTCGACACGCTACCCGTAGGGGTACGACTGCTTCTCAAGATAAAAAATGAAAACACAACAAACTGAATTGCAATATTTACCTCTTGATTTAAAACAACAATTACTACCTCAGCACGTCGCGGTAATTATGGATGGTAATGGCCGATGGGCAAAAAGTCGTGGTCTACCCCGCATGATGGGTCATAAGGCTGGTGTCAATGCTCTCAAGGATTTGCTGCACTGTTGCAAGGACTGGGGAATTAAAGCACTAACTGCCTATGCTTTTTCAACGGAGAATTGGCAAAGACCAGAGGAGGAGGTGGAATTTTTGATGAATCTATTTCAACACGTTTTACGCCAAGAACTGCGGGAAATGGTGGAGGAAAATGTGCAAATTCAGTTTGTGGGTAATTTATCGGCTTTACCACAGGCTCTTCAGGCTGAGATTTCCCATTCTATGGATCAAACTAAGGATAATCAGAGTATCCGGTTTACAATTGCGACTAATTATGGGGGTAGGCAGGAGATTTTACAGGCTTGTCGGGCGATCGCTCAAAAGGTTAAAGAAGATTTACTACAGCCTGATGATATATCTGAAGAAGTATTTGAAGCTCATTTATATACGGCTGGAATAGCAGATCCAGATTTATTAATTCGCACCAGTGGGGAAATGCGATTATCTAATTTCCTACTTTGGCAAATGGCTTATAGTGAAATTTATATTTCTGATATTCTTTGGCCGGATTTTAACCGTCATGAATTTCATCGCGCTTTATCTGCTTATCAACAACGAGAACGTCGTTTTGGGAAGGTGTGACAATTATCAATCAATTCAAGAGGGCGCAGGCCCTGCGCCCCTACCTCCCCCAGATTATGGTCCTGAAAAAACGGCTTCTTCAATGTCTTCCCGACTCAGGGAATATTTAAAGGAACGTTGTATATCTTGACGGTTTTCTCCTGATTGAAAATAGCGAACTGTAATTTGTTCAGTATCTAACCAAAGTTCCGCTTCCCAACTAGATCGTTGGACACGCCAACAATGTAGTTGGGTATCGTCTTGTTGACAACCTTGGTTTTTTAGCCATTGTTCGATTTGTGGTAAAGAGTGACTATATAGGGGTGTATCAGCGGCAAGCATAAGCAGTTCAATTCAGAATTATTGGTGATTTTAGAGGTGGGAAATTGAGTTTAACTAATTGCTTCTCCACGGAGAATGGCGATCGCCAGAGCTAATAGCATACAACCAACAATGGTTAACCCCAAAATAAATAATACAAATATTTCTCCAGCAGACAAGGGGCGATCGCTTGCATCCAAATACATTGATTTGGAAAAATCGTAGGGTTTATGCACGGAGTGATTTAAATCTGGTGGGACTTGAATGACACCAAATCGAGAATAGCCAATTTTTAAATCATAGTTTAAGCGCCGTTCTGGATTACTCAGGGTAGCGTAAGCTGTGTTGATTTGCTGAAATTGAGCCGTAGCAATATTAGCAGGTAATTCTGTCGTATCTGGATGATAGAGTTTACTCAGTTCCCGATAAGCACGACGAATATCAATTACTGATGCTCCGGGATGGAGTCCTAGCAGGGAATAATAAGTAGTATTGCTGCTTTGTGGGACTTCCCCATGATGATTTACGTTTTTTTGAGTCACTTTACTCAAATAAGTTTTTTTATATTCTAAATCTCTTGGGTAGCTATAGCAGAAATAGCCACAAAACATCTTATAATGTGTATTATTCAGCATTTTATTAGATGCGATGCAAACTAGAATTAATCTCCAAAATATCCAAACTCTTACCGATTTCAAACGTAACGCCAAAGACTACGTAGAGAAAATTAAGTCTACAAAATCCCCACTGGTGCTGACTGTCAATGGCAAAGCTGAGGTTGTAGTGCAGGAAGCACAAGAATTTCAACAGATGTTAGATCGACTGCAAAACCTTGAGGAAGAACTGCAAAAACTCAAATTAGCACCGCAAAGCACTGTAAGTAGGTGAACACAATAAAACCAAACTGTGTAAAGAAATGTAAAATCGCCCAAACCCTCTTCACTCTTGCCTCTTGCCTCTTGCCTTTTGCCTTGCCATAACGACAATTTTCAACGCTCACCTACTTAAATTAGGAAATTCTGCATGAGGATTTTTATGGGGTATAATCAAATTATATTATTTTTTGAGGTGGAAATATGCAAACTTTAAGCACAAATAACTTAAAAAAATTATATAAATCAGACTATTTAGCCTGGTATGAGATGACTTTGGAACAAATAAAAAATGATCAATTAAATGATTTAGATTTAGATAGTTTAAGTGAGGTTTTAGAAAATTTGGTTAGAGATACTAAACGTAGTGGGGAAAGTTATTTGAGACAAATCATCATTCATTTATTATTAATTGAATATTGGGAAGCAGAAAGTATAAATCGTCGTCATTGGGCAGCAGAAATTGTTAATTTCCGCAATGAATTAGAAACAGATATGACTAGTAATTTAAGAAAACACCTAAACGAAGAAAAAGAAAATAATTATCAAAAAGCTATTAAGTATGTGATAGCAAAAACAGGATTAAAGAAAAACACTTTTCCTGAGCAATGTCCTTATACTTTAGAACAGTTAATTAATGATGATTGGTTTTCTGATACTATTAATATTCAATTTTAGGCGCTCCATAAATTAGGAATGATTTTAATGGTTTTGTGAGATGGTTAAGTTTGATGTTTCATCAAAAATAATCAGTTCTAAGTCTTCAGTGCAAAATTAATCGAATATTTTAAATGTTGGGTTTCCTTGCGTCAACCCAACCTACACAAAGCTTAAAACGTGATCATTACGTATTGAAATGTTGGGTTTCCTTGGGTCAACCCAACCTACACAAAGTGTATTTTTTTATAAAATGTCAGGGTCAATATTCAATTCTCTTAGTTTGGCCGCTAAACGTTCTCCTATCCTCACCTGTATCTTTCAACAAGGCTTCAAAGGTTTCCCAGCTAACGTTATATAAAACCGTTCTTTGTTCAGCAGTAATTGACTCCAGAGGCATATACAATACCTATTCCATCACGATACTAGATAAAATACCGAGAATTTTACCGATATTATTAATATAATAATCTGTCAAGTCAATTTCTACCACTTGATTAATAAGTTTTAAAAATTTCCAGTTAGTACCAGTGGTGACAGTACCATAAATTGTTTGAATATTATTACCTTCACGTTCATTAAACATTCTGGCGGCTATCATTTCTGCTACACATTGTCCTAAACCTGCATTAATATTTTCTTTTTTAGCTTCTACAATTGTGACAACGGGAGCATTAATAATTAATAATTCAGGTGAACGGCTAATAATGAAATCACAATTACCGTTTAATCCTTGTTCAATGTCTACTGTAAAATCAATCCCTGAAAATAAACTGATTTGATTGTTTAAATATTTTCTAGCAGCTATTAAAATCGGCGCAATTATCATTTCAGAACGGGATTTTTCAGTATTACTAGCAAGTGCTAAAGGTAGATTTTCTTTTAATACTTCTGTTAGTAAATCTGGACATTCAATTTCTGGGATAGATGCAAAAATATTAACTTTATCTATAATCGTTAAAGCAAAGGCTTTTCTAACTTTGTCTAGAGTAAATTCACTATATGACATTTGAGTTATTCCTGTAAATTACGCACCCTAAATGACTTCGCTTCGTGCCTATTCCCTGATTATTGACAAACCCATTTCCATAAAGGATGAGAAGATCCTTGTTGACGAATCCGATAAAGTTGCTTTTTTAAATTTTCCTGTTCTTGCAATGGTAATCCCCATATAATATTACGACTTTGCCAAACTAAAACAGAAGTCGTCATACCAATACATAAACTTAAACCCAGTGTAAATAGAGGATGAAAAATCAGTGTATATCGTAGTCCTACCCAGGTAAAATATTCTTGTAACAAAGAAATTTCAGTTCGTAAATTCCATAAGCAAAAAGGGGCAATAGTCAGCCACAAACAACTGGCAAATAACCATCTGCCATATACTCTTAGCCTATGTAGTTTTTGTAATTGTTGAGCAAAAGCCGGGTCTAATTCCACTGTCTCTGGTTCAATTTGTGGTTCTTCAGGTTTATCCATAGGAAAGATATACTGTGCGCCGATAAAATCTAGTTCAAAATCTCGTTCCCAGTCTCCGACTGGGAATGCTCATCATTGCGGCTCTGCCGCTAGTTATACTCAACACGGTTGGGACATGGACTTTTGTAAAATCACGAAAAACCTATTCTGTTGCTTGAGTTAAGATTTTACTCTTTTCTCTCCTTATTACGATACAAGGGGTTTAGTGTAGTAAGGAGGCAGAGCCTCAACGGAGACATTCCCAGCCAGAGGCTAGGAACGAGTGAAGCCAGAGGCTAGGAGTGAGTGAAATTTAACTTTCTTGAGAACTTATAGGAGTTGCAACTGAGTAATTTCCACTGCGTTCTCGCCACCAAATCAGGAGTGTACTAGCAATGAAGATACTAGAATAAGCTCCCATTAAAAAGCCTACCATTAAAGCCAAAGAGAAATAATGGAGGGTTTCTCCACCAAACAGGAAAATAGCAAATAGTGTTAATAAAACTGTTAAAGTGGTGTTGATTGACCTAGACAAAGTTTGGTTAACTGCATCATCAACAATTTCAGCAATTGGTTGTTCAGGATGGAGTTTGATGGTTTCTCGAATGCGGTCATAAATCACCACAGTATCATTGACAGAGAAACCTGTGATAGTTAGCAAAGCAACAATGAAAAGACTATCTACTTCAACGCCGAAAACTAACCCTAAAATTGAGAAAACTCCAGTTGTTACCAGAATGTCGTGAAACAAAGCCACAATAGCTAATAAGGCATAGTCCAACTGAAACCGGAAAGCCATATAAACAGTTATCCCGACAAAAGAAACTATTAAAGCTAAGATTCCCGAAGTAAATAATTCCTTCCCTAAAGTTGCACCAACGGAGTCAATTTGATTTTTTTGGGGGTCGAAAGTGCCAATTTTTTCAGTTAAGGCATTTTGCAAATTACTCCGCTGTTCTGTTTCCAGGTTTTTGGTGCGAATGGTAATGCCATTTTCCTGTCCATTTTCCGAGATTAACTGAATGCTGCTGTCTCCAAGTCCTTGGGATTTGGCGACTTCTCGAACTAGGTTAATATCTATGGGTTGGTCACAGTTACCAGGTTTGTCACAGTCCCGCACAAATTGCAACCTGGTTCCGCCGATAAAGTCCAAGCTGGGACGCAGAGGTGCTTTGATACTGGGATTGAGTGTGGATATCACCATGGAGATGATCCCCACCAGGATAATCACAGCGGAAATAGTCCACCAAGTACCCCGTGCCTTGTTAATATCTAGTCTCATTGTGCCACTCCTGTCTTATTTGCTACTGGCACATTAGGAGCATAAAGTTGTGTGTTCCGCAAAGAGGGAATAGAAATAACTAAAAACATCAATGTGCGACTACAAGTAATTGCGGTAAACATACTCACCCCTACGCCTAAAGCTAAGGTAAGTGCAAAGCCTTTGACTAATCCTGAACCTAACCAAAATAATGCAGCACAAGCAATCCAGGTAGTAACGTTACTATCTAAAATACTGGAAAAGGCGCGGTAAAAACCAGATTCTACAGAACGATATAAAGATTTACCTGCTTGTAATTCTTCTCTGGTGCGTTCAAAAATCAAGACGTTAGCATCAACAGCCATACCAATACTGAGAATAAAACCTGCAATTCCCGGCAAAGTGAGGGTAACACTTAGTAAACAAAATGCAGCCCAAGTCAGTATGGAGTAAATTATTAGTGAAACATTGGCTATCATTCCCGGTAGGCGATAGTACCACACCATAAATATTAATACTAAAGTCAGACCACCAATACCAGCGTAGATACTTCTTTGAATACTATCTTTTCCTAAAGTAGCGCCTACTGTTCTTCTCTCCGCAATTTCCACAGGAACGGGTAATGCACCACCGCGCAATTGTACCCCTAAATCATTAGCCTCTTGGGCTTGAAAACGACCCGTAATAATAGCAGAACCACCAGTGATTCCAGTAGCAGCGTGTTCTGGTCCTACGGTGGGTGAACTGATCATTTCATTATCCAGAAAAATACCGATACTCCGACCTGTTCCAGCCAGGTCTTTTGTCAGTCCAGCAAAGAGTTCTCCACCCTTTTGGTCAAAACGGATAGCCACATTCCAGTTAGTGCCTTGATTGGGTTCACCGTAGGCATCCTTGAGATATTTGCCGGTGAGGGGTGGGTTGGTACTTTCAAACAATTCGGCGATCGCTTGATTATTCTTTTGAAACTCTTCCTTATTTTTATCAATCGCGGCTTGATCTTTGGATTTTTTCAACTCTTCTCGCTTAGTTTTCAGATCGTTGCGTGTAATCTGGAAAGCAAAAAGTTGTGTTTCTGTATTCGGTTTTTGGATACGGAACTCTAATTGCGCTGTACCACCTAATACTCGTTCTGCTTGTTCTGGGTCATTTACACCCGGTAGTTGTACGGATATTTTATCCGTACCAATAGTTTGAATTAATGGCTCAGAAACACCAAGACCATTAATTCGCCCTTCGACTACTTTTTTCACAGCTTCCAATTCTCTTTCGGTGATTTGGGGAATTTCCGCCGTTGGTTTCACCTGAATAGTAAGCTGTGAGCCACCCCGTAAATCTAACCCCAAGGGGACAGGAATTGTCAGAATCACCGTAATAGCGGCGATGACCAAAACTATAATTAACGCTAATAGCGATCGCTGTTTTTGCATACTATCACTCACAACTAACAAAGGTTATAATAACGTTCTTTGATTGCGTTGTGAGTAGAAGTTTGAGTTGACACTCCCCGGTCTAAAGACGCGGGGATTCTTAATAGAATAATTGTCAAGACAACTGCTCGAATAATATCCGCTTTTCAGGTATTACCTTAGATGTACGGTTCTTGCCCTGATCCTGTTTGCCATTACTGGCAGAATCATCTCTGACAAGCGTAACTTTCCGAGAGTCCCCCGGTAGCTTTTTATGTCTTTAGTGACAATTTAATTGTATCACGAATATTGAAGGCAATCAATTCGCCCGTGTGCGTTTTCCCCTGCGGTTTGAAGACGCGAAGCTCCCAACGCTACCGTGTTCCTCTTGTGGTCAGTAGTCAGTGGTCAGTGGTTATTGGTTCACAGCAACGAACAACTGACAACTGACAACTGACAAATACCTAAACTCGCAAAGCCATCATCTTCTGGACGGCTTCTACGATTTGTTCTGGTTGGACAATAGTTAGGCGCTCAAGATTACCGTTGTAAGGTGTGGGAATATCTTGAGAAGAAAGCCGCAATACAGGTGCATCCAATTCATCAAATAAGCGGTCATTAATCGAAGCGGTTAATTCTGCACCAATACCCCCGGTTCTCATACACTCTTCTACAACAATCACCCGGTGAGTCTTGCGAATTGATGCGCCAATAGTTTCAAAATCAAGAGGTTTCAGGGAAATTAAGTCAATAACTTCTGGATCATAACCTTGTTTTTCCAAAGCTTTCACAGCTTGCAGCACATGATACCGCATCCGCGAATAAGTTAAAATCGTCACGTCCTTACCTTGACGGACAACCTCAGCCTTATCTAGCGGTAGTACATATTCTGTTTCTGGCAGGTCTTCTTTTAAATTATAAAGTAAAACGTGTTCAAAAAATAATACAGGGTTGTCATCGCGGATAGCTGCTTTCAGCAATCCTTTAGCGTTATAAGGTGTGGAACAAGCCACAATTTTTAAACCAGGAACAGCTTGGAAATAAGCTTCGAGACGTTGGGAATGTTCCGCACCTAGCTGTCTACCCACACCCCCAGGACCACGAATCACCATAGGGATTTTAAAGTTACCACCGGAAGTGTAGCGTAACATACCCGCGTTGTTAGAAATTTGGTTGAAGGCGAGGAGCAAAAAGCCCATATTCATCCCTTCAATAATCGGTCTTAACCCAGTCATAGCAGCCCCTACAGCTATACCTGTAAAGCTATTTTCTGCAATGGGGGTATCTAAAACTCGCAGATCACCATACTTTTGGTGTAAGTCTTTAGTAACTTTATAAGAACCGCCGTAGTGTCCCACGTCCTCACCCAGAACGAATACGCTAGAATCGCGTGCCATTTCTTCGTCAATAGCTTCCCGCAGGGCGTTGAAAAATAGTGTTTCTGCCATTTAGACCTTTATTACATTTTATCGTTATAGAATTTTATCGTGCCATTGCCCCGAATACCGTCAAGCGTAGCACTGTTGTTGAGAACAAGAAATAATTTTCATATATTTTACAGCAGAATTCAGGAGTCAGGAGTCAGAAGTAGGGGAAGTAGGGGGAGTAGGGGGAGTAGGGGGAGTAGGGGGAGTAGGGGGAGTAGGGGGAGTAGGGGGAGTAGGGGG
>NZ_JAAVWA010000008.1:0-149144 GCF_017355725.1 Anabaena sp. 54 | reverse complement strand
ACTCCCCCTGCCCCCTGCCCCCCGTTCCCCGTTCCCCGTTCCCCGTTCCCTAATAAGCATTAAGCTATTAATAGGAAACTATTGAAGGTAAATAAGATGATCCTGCCTGGAGCAACTGTTCGCGTCAAAAATCCCGCAGATACATATTATCGGTCTGAAGGACTTGTCCAACGAGTGAGTGATGGTAAAGTAGCTGTATTATTTGAAGGTGGTAATTGGGATAAAATAATTACTTTCCGCTTAACAGAATTAGAACCTGTTGAAACTACAGTTCCGAAAAAAGGGAAATAGTAATTTAGTCTTTAGTCATTAGTCAGTGGTTATTAGTTATTTACTAAGACTATTGACTAATGGCAATTTTAAAAAAATTCTGCAATTCCTATAAGTAATGCGACAGAATTAATTACACAAATGATTTTGCTGTTCCCTGTTCCCTGCTCCCTGTTCCCTGTTCCCTGTTCCCTGTTCCCTGTTCCCTGTTCCCTGTTCCCTGTTCCCTGTTCCCTGTTCCTTAACTGCTTATGCGTCTACCTTTACCACAGTTTGCTATTGAAAATCGCCATTCTCATCACTTTGCAGAGATAATTGAAACGACAAGTACGGAATTTTTGGCTCAGTGTTTAGAACCAGAAGACTTGAGTTTTCCACCAATGCCACCTTTTGGGAGTTGGGTTTGCGCTGTGGACGAAGAATCTGGTAATCAAGTTTATGCTGTAGTTTATCATGCCACAACTATGCCTATTGATTCTGTACATCGGGCAGTTGCTTTGGGATTATCTTTAGAAGCTTTGCGCGAGGAACAACCCCAGATATTTTCTATGCTCAAAACTGAATTTCGAGCGGCGATTGTGGGATTTAAGGAAAAGTCTATAAATATAGGTAATAACGGCAGGGTATATCAATACTTACCACCCCGTCCACCACAAATCCACCAGGCTGTTAATCATTGTCAGGCAGAAGAAATTATTCAGTTTACGGAAGAACTAGATTTTTTACGAACATTAATTTTTATTAGTGGTGCGCCTGTAGATTCTTTAGCTGCCGCCGCTATTCGAGGAGTATACCAGTTACGAAAAACTGATCGAGAATGGTTGATTAAAGCTGGAAGACATCTGAGTATGTTACTCAAAGATGATTATGATCGGTTGCGGTTTATCTTGAGCCAAATTCACCCTTAACCATAGAGTATTACTATTTTGGAGATGTCTAATGTAAAATATGACAGTTGTATTAGATGCTGTGAATGTGATTGAGCGTTATACCTTGCCCGAAATGGGCGATTTGTGGAGTGAAACCTATAAGCTGAAAACCTGGCTAGATGTAGAGATCGCGGTTTGCGAAGCACAGGCAGAACTGGGTTATATTCCAGCAGCAGCAGTAGAGGAAATTAAGGCTAAGGCGAATTTTGACCCCAAACGGGTGCTAGAAATTGAGGCAGAAGTTCGTCATGATGTGATTGCTTTCTTGACAAATGTTAATGAATATGTAGGTGATGCAGGACGCTATATTCACTTGGGTTTAACTAGTTCTGATGTTTTGGATACTGCTTTATCGCTACAATTAGTTGCTAGTCTGGATCTGTTGTTAAAACGCCTAGAAGATGTCATTGATGCTATTCGTAAAAAAGCTACTGCACATCGCAATACGGTAATGATTGGGCGATCGCATGGTATTCACGCTGAACCTATTACCTTTGGTTTTAAGTTAGCTGGTTGGTTAGCGGAAGTGTTGCGACACCAAGAGCGGTTGCAAATTCTCAAAAAAACGATCGCTGTCGGTAAAATATCAGGTGCAGTGGGGACTTACGCCAACATTGAACCCCGTGTAGAAGCGATCGCTTGTGCAAAACTCGGACTTAAACCCGATATTGCCTCTACTCAGGTAATTTCCCGTGATATTCATGCAGACTTTGTGCAACAGTTAGCATTACTGGCTGCATCCATAGAACGTTTTGCTGTAGAAATTCGTAACCTGCAAAAAACAGACGTTTTAGAAGTTGAAGAATTTTTCGCCAAAGGGCAAAAAGGCTCTAGTGCTATGCCTCACAAGCGTAATCCCATCCGTTCGGAACGATTAACAGGGATGGCACGATTGGTGAGAAGTCATGCAGGAGCAGTATTAGAAAACGTCGCTTTGTGGCACGAACGGGATATTTCCCACAGTTCTGTAGAACGGGTAGTTTTACCAGATGCTTGCATTTTGACTCATTTTATGATGCATGAAATCACCCAACTGGTAAATAACCTGTTGGTTTATCCCGAAAATATGGCACGAAATCTTAACTGTTATGGTGGAGTCGTCTTTAGTCAAAGGGTATTATTAACCTTAATAGATAAAGGACTAAATCGAGAAGCAGCCTATACTATAGTCCAAGAAAGCGCCCATACTGCCTGGAACAAACCAGAAGGCAACTTCCGTGATTTAATCAGCACAGATCCTCGCGTCACTCAAAACTTATCCCCCGCAGAGATAGAAGCCTGTTTTGATCCACAACATCATCTCAAGCATTTAGAACAGGTTTATCAACGATTGGGTATTTAGAACTGGAATTGGGGAATTGGTGATTGGGGGTAGAAACAGCTAGATAATTTCTACCCATAACTATCCTTATCTTACTGTTTGTCTAAGTCTTCAATAAGTTGATCAACAAAATCCCTTAACCGTTGCGGCCAGTCAGGGACGGTTTTAATTTTCTCCCTTTGCCCTTTCCGACCTTTAAAACAAATTGGTTGAGCGTCTAACTCAGCTTTGAGGATTTTTTTAGCACCAAGTTTATTATTTTTCTCAAATCTCATTGACATTAACCTTAATCGTTGGTATACTTACTATAATATAACATTGAAAGGTCGAATCAATGCTTTTATCATTCAAAACTGCACTAATTCCAAATAACCGACAGATTACAGCTTTTCGCAAGGCTTCTGGAGTAGCTAGACACGCCTATAACTGGGCAAATGCTCAAGTTATAGATATTTTAGCTACTCGCAAAGAAGGCGAAAAACTTAAACTTCCATCAGCGATTGACCTGCGTAACAGCTTAATAGCTGAGGTCAAATCTGAACACGCTTGGTATTACGAAGTTAACAAAAATGTCCCACAAAAGGCGTTAACTGACTTACGCCAAGCATGGGACCGATGCTTCAGAAAGACATCGAAACAACCCCGATTCAAGAAAAAAGGACAGCGTGATTCTTTCTATTTGGAGTCAGGAACTAAGGCAAAACCAGCAATTAAAAATGATGGTAAAAAAATTAAATTACCGTCAATCGGTTGGGTGCGATTAGCCATACCTTTACCTATTACCGCAACTCATAACTGTGTGATTTCCCGACAAGCTGATAAATGGTTTATTTCTGTCAAGTACGAGATTGAAAAACCTCCCATACTTGCAGATAGACCGACCATCGGCGTTGACATTGGAATCAAAGAGTTAGCCGTTTGCAGTAATGGTGAAGTATTCGAGAATCCTAAAGCCTACCGCCGCATGAGTAAACGCATGAAACGCTTACAGCGTAGCGTTAGCCGAAAGGTAAAGGGGTCTAATAATCGCAAGAAAGCTGTAAGAAAATTGGCTAAATTACACGCCAAAGTTTCTAATATTCGCAAGGATTCCATACATAAATTAACCTACTATCTAGCTAAAAACCACAGCGTGATAAAGAGTGCGATTCGTTGTTAGTTGAATCACGGTAATCAGTCCGTACATAAACTAACCAACCTAACCCAATTAAGGAGAAAGGTTGAACTCTCGGTCTGATATGGGTGCAAGTCCCATCTACCAGACTCAGGTATGACTCCCTACCTGCCCACACTGACTAGACTCGGTTTCTAGAGGGTGAAGCTGGAAGACGCAATCAGACATCCGTTGTGGGGTGACACTTGGCGTTAATGGGGAGTTCCCACGGTGAAACAGAGCCTAGAAAAGCAACCTACACGCAAGCAGGACACAACTCAAAAACCTGACTTCACTGGAGCGAAATCCCGCCGCATCTTTTTTAAATAGCGGTCAGAGTCCAGGGAATCCAGTGGTTGAAATGGCTACACCTGACGGAACTATTAATCAACCGAGGGAACGAATAAAAACGGATTGAAGGTCTAGGGGCGGTCGAACCCCATAAGTAGGCTGGACGAGCAGCGGAATCCCTTCAATTCGGGTAGGACAGACCGTAATTGGTCTGAGGTGTTCAGAATACACAAATTGGAGCAGAGCATGATTGGACACAGAGAAAACTCTAGTGAATCTTGGAAGACGTTACCCTAGAAGCAATTCCGCCGTAACTTATTCCGCCTACAAAAACGAGTGTATAAAGCGGTTCAAGTTGGAGACAAGCGGAAAGCGCAGTCACTACAGAAGCTGATTCTGAAATCAACCGCAGCAAGATTACTGGCTATTCGTCAAGTATCACAGCTAAACGCTGGGAAAAAGACCGCAGGAATTGATGGCAAAAAGTCCCTTACCTTTAAGGAACGCTTCGAGCTTAATGAACTGCTAAAAGCATCTGTTAGCAACTGGAAACACCAGGAATTAAGAGAAATACCAATCCCCAAAAAGGACGGTACTATGAGGATGCTGAAAATCCCCACTATTGCAGACAGAGCTTACCAATGCCTTGTCAAATACGCATTAGAACCAGCACACGAAGCAACCTTTCACGCCAGGAGCTACGGGTTTAGGACGGGTCGTTCAGCGCATGACGCACAGAAATACCTGTACAACAACCTATGCTCTACACGAAAAGGAATAGATAAACGAGTTATAGAACTCGATATCGAAAAATGCTTCGACAGGATAAACCACACCGCCATCATGGATAGACTCATCGCTCCTTATAGCATAAGACAGGGAATATTCCGCTGTCTCAAAGCCGGAGTTAATCCTCAATTCCCAGAACAGGGAACACCTCAAGGCGGGGTAGTAAGTCCACTATTAGCTAACATCGCCTTAAACGGCATCGAAAGTATCCACAGATATAAAGATGCCGGAAACAACGTAATAGAACCATCAGTCCGATATGCGGATGACATGGTGATAATACTTAGACCTCAAGACGATGCTACCGTTATACTTGACAAAATCAGTCAGTTCCTAGCAGAGCGGGGAATGAAAGTCAGTGAGAAAAAGACCAAGCTAACCGCCGCGACAGGTGGGTTTGATTTCCTCGGCTGGCACTTTAAAGTCCAGAAAAACGGGAAGTTTAAATGCGTTCCATCAGTGGATAACTTCAAAGCTTTTCGCAAGAAAGTAAAACACATCGTCAACAACTCGAATTATGGTGCTATCACTAAGGCTGAGAAATTAGCCCCTGTAGTTAGAGGTTGGAGGAACTACCACCGCTTTTGTAAGATGAAAGGGTCACGCAACTCGTTATTCCACATTCAACACAGAGCTTACAGGGTATTCAACAAGGAAACCAAACAGAATCGCTACACTAGCAAGGAATTACTAGATAAAGCGTTTCCATCAGTTCCTTACTCCGAAAACAAATACATCAACGTTAAAGGTGAGAAATCACCCTATGACGGAGATTTGAGTTATTGGAGCGAGCGTAACAGCAAGCTCTATGACAACCATACCTCTAAAGCCCTCAAACGGCAAAGCCATAAATGTGGTCATTGTGGTTTAAAAATGCTCAGTGATGAGAAGGTACATTTACATCATATAGATGGAAACCATAAGAATGGTAAACCTAAAAACCTTCTAGCAATTCATGAAAGCTGCCACGATTATATTCACATGAGCAAAAGCGAAAGCTAAGAACATCGGAAGCTGGGTGCAGTGAAAGTTGCACGCCCAGATTTAACAGAGAGGGGCAGGGAATAATATCCCTCCTCGACTCTACCTAGAGGATTTGCACGTTAAGGCATTTTTGAAGAACCACAAATTAGCGGGTGCTATCGCCGATTGTGGGATGTATGAGTTCAAACGACAGTTAGAGTATAAAACCGAGAAGTTCGGGAGTGAATTAATCCTTGTGGATAGGTTCTTCCCTAGTTCTCAAATATGCTCTAATTGTGGGAATCATCGTCATAAAATGCCATTAAAAAACCGCGTTTATGTTTGTCCTGATTGTGGCTATAAAGCCGATAGGGACTTAAATGCAGCGCGGAACATTGACCGATGGTTTGCGGATATTTTTATCCCTGTAGCGTAGCGGTTCCTTTTAGGAACTACGGTCAGAAACGGTAAGTTCTACCGAGATTGTCTGTCGAGTGGAAAAACCTCTTAGAAGTCATTCTAAGACCACGATGAAGCAGAAAGTAAACACCAAAATTATCGCTGTCCAGATGTGTCTAGATTTTGGTAATTTTGGGTAAGTTTTATAGAACGGAAATAATTATTACCCATGACCCATGACCCATTCATTACCAATCACCACAACTAATGTAAAAGTCCGATAACGTGCAGTAAGCCTTTACCAGTGATTAATTCAATAATTAACCCAATAAAACCTAGCATGGCTATCCGACCATTCCAAACTTCTGCGCTGGTAGTGATTCCCCATTCCCACCGTTCTTGGGGATACATTTTCACCCTTTTTTTCATTTGGGTAACTTGAGAGAGTTTGAGATTAGGTTGTTGCAGGACATCAATTATCAGGTCGCATAAAGCTCTGATAAAAACTGGATTGGTGTTGGGGGCAGGAACTCGTCCGAAGTTGTGTATTCCTGCTTGTTCAGCTATTTCTCTATATTCAATATCAATTTCTTGCAGTGTTTCGATGTGTTCAGAAACAAAACTAATGGGGACAACTACCAAATCTTTCACACCTTTAACACCGAGTTCGTTTAGTGCATCTTCTGTGTAGGGTTGTAGCCATTCTACCGGACCAACACGACTTTGATAGGCGAGGGTGTGGGGATTGGGACGATTGAGAGTTTGCATAATTAAGGTTGTGCATTCCTCAATTTCTACTTGGTAGGGATCTCCTGCTTCCTCTACATAACTTTTAGGCACACCATGTGCGCTAAAAAAGATATGCACGTCATCAGGATGTGAAAATTTATCAAGTTCGCCAAGTATGAGTTCTGCCATTGCTTGTAGATAACCTGGTTCTTTGTACCAAGAGGCAATGACTGTATATTCAAGACTTTGGAGTTTGGGGTTTTCTTTCCATAGTTGTTCTAATAACCGGAAACTAGAACCGCTGGTGCTGATGGAAAATTGGGGATAAAGTGGGAGAATTACTAACTTATCAATGTGATCTTGGGTAAGTTGGGCGATCGCTTCCTCTGTATAAGGATGCCAATAACGCATTCCCACATAGATATTAGCTTCTTGTCCTAATTCACCTAACTTCGCCTTGATAGCTTCTCCTTGTTCTTCTGTAATCCGTCGTAAGGGAGAACCGCCGCCAATTTGCTTATAATTTTCTTGAGATGTTTTTTCTCGGCGTGTAGCAATAAACCAAGCCAGAGGTTTTTGCATCCAGCGAAACGGTAAACGGATAATTTCGGGATCTGAAAACAGATTATACAAAAAAGGTCTGACATCTTCTGGTTTATCAGGACCACCAAGATTAAGTAATAATACCCCTATACGACCCATAGCAGTTACTTTCCCCCAATCCTTACAGATTTTTCACTAATGTTAACAATATATCTTTATTAAATATAAAGCTTTATCGGCAGGAAAAATACAATGGCAACAATTTTTAGAGATTTAAGTTATAGATACCAATGGCTATATGATGGCATCTCTCGGTTAGCGGCTGTGACTGTGGGTGGTGAACCCCGGTTTCGTCAACTGGCTTTACAAAATTTAAACCTACAATCAGATACTCAGATTTTAGATTTATGTTGTGGTAGTGGTCAAGTAACCAGATTTTTAGTAAATTTTTCGGAAAACGTCACCGGTTTGGATGCTTCTCCATTGTCTATAAAACGATGCCAGAAAAATGTGCCAAATGCCACTTATATAAAAGCATTTGCTGAGAATATGCCTTTTGCAGATAATTTATTTGATGTGGTACATACTAGCGCAGCTTTACACGAAATGCAGCCAGAACAACTCCGAAAAATCATTCAAGAGGTTTATCGGGTATTAAAACCGGGAGGAGTTTTCACTTTGGTGGATTTTCACCCCCCAACAAATCCGATATTTTGGCCGGGGTTGGCGATATTTTTCTGGTTGTTTGAAACCCAGACGGCTTGGGAATTGTTGAAAACAGATTTACCTGGTTTGTTAGGAGATTATGGTTTTGATGTGGGTAAACCTAGTTTATATGCCGGTGGAAGTTTGCAGGTAATTCAGTCCAGAAAAATTGTTGAATAGGAGTAGGGGCGCAGGGCCTGCGCCCAGTCAGTCCCTGCGCCCAGTCAGAGACTAGGAACGAGGTGTGGTAGGGATTTGAGCTTAAGTTGATACCATTAGGTAGGGGCAAACCCCCTGTGGTTGCCCCGAATAACGAACCAACAAAAAGTTCTAAGTAATTTGTTCTGTTTGTGTTTCTACCTTTTGACCAATTTTTGGTTCTGTACCCGCAATTAATCGCTCAATATTACTGCGGTGACGGATAATTACATATAAACCGCCAGTCAAACCAAGAAGAATGTAGGCTAAAGGTTGGTGGAAAATTACCATTAAAATAGAAACTGCGATCGCTCCACAAATGGAACTTAAAGATACAATTCTAGAAATGGCAATGACTACTGCAAATACTCCTAATGTTGATAATCCAATTTGCCAATTTATAGCTAGTAAAATTCCCACACCACTAGCTACAGATTTACCACCAGTAAAGCCGAGAAAGACTGATTTACTATGTCCTAAAAGGGCGGCTAAACCAGCTAATGTGACTAAATAAGGTTGCCAAATTCCGGGATTTACAGTTGGTGGAATTAAGTTTTGACTATAAGCAATGTTAAATAAGGCATAACCTAAATTTATGGCTAATACTCCTTTTAAAGCATCAATTAATAACACAAATGCCCCTGGGACTTTACCCAAAGTTCTCAAAACATTAGTTGCACCTGTTGAACCAGAACCAACTTCCCGAATATCAATTCCTTTTAATAGCTTACCTGCTAGATATCCAGTGGGGAAAGAACCCAATAGGTAAGCTAATAAAACCACCACTCCACACAAACTTAACCAAAGAAACATAAATTTGTCAGTTGTCAGTTGTCAGTTGTCAGTTGTTAGTTGTCAGTTGTTTTACCAATGACCAATCACCAATGACCAATCACCAATCACCAATCACCAATGACTAATTAAAAATCATCGTTAAAATCCCGATCTTTCATGGTTTTTGGGTCAGGGGCAAAAGCTAACCAGAGAGGGAATTGTAGTAATGTTAAACTAATTTGTTCCTCAGAATCATCAATGATAATTAAAGGCATTTGATTGGCTTTAACTAATCTCTCGGCTTTTTGGGCTAAAGCTGTCGGTGCTTCAAATAATACCACTCCTCTGTCGGGTCCAAAATCGGGACGACCGATACCTAAACAATCTTGTAAACCGCGTCGCCATTCACCTAAACGTTCTGGAGTGTTTGCTAAAATTAGGGTTCGCACGCGATAGCTTCGCTCGCCGGAGGCATCGCCATATAATTGATGTAATATCGAAATTGCCGATGAAGCAATTAAAATATTCTGTAACCGGCTACCCATTGTCCGCAAAGCACCCCGTCCACCAAGGGTAAATAACCAATTTGAGATTTTTTCTGCATGAATTGGTTCAAAGGTGCGGCGTAATTGCCAGGGAGGTCCATAATAATCTGGTTGGTTGCGGTATTGGTCAAGTAAGCGCCGGATTTTTTTAGTAGTGTCCTGAAACTGCTGTTGACCAAGTTGTGGCATTTCTGATAGCGATAGCGTGGCGTTAGCCATTTGTTCTTTCACAGGTTTAGCTTCTTTCGGCGCTGGCTTTTCCCGTTCTTGTGCAGGTTTTACCAGTTGCATTTGTTCTGCTGCTGATGCCAAATCCTGTAAACTACCTGTGAGATAGTCTTTAAAACCTTGTACCCGAATTGCTATATCTTGAGATGTCCCTGCAAAGGTTGTCCGCATTTCATTACGAATTCGTTCTTGACGACGTTCGAGTTGTTCGACAGAAATTTGTAAGGCTTGTTTGCGTTGTTCTAACTGTGATAATGACTCTTGGACAACCTGGGAGAGTGCGGTTTGAGTTACACTAATTTGCGTCCGAAGGGTGGCATAAGTAGTTTCCAATTGAGCAATTTCTGCGCTAAGGTCTGATGACTTTTGCTGTAATTGGGCTAATCTTTGTTTTGCTTGTATATATAGTGAATCTTCTGCTTCTAGTTCTGTTGTTTCTGACGTTGCCAATTCACCAGATGCTTTAGTTTCTAATTGTAAATCGGTGGACGGTTTTTCTGGTAGTTCATCTGTAGGGGGTTGCACTTCTATTTGTTCTAACCACTCATTTATGGGTTCTGGAGTTGGAGATTCTTCTGGGTTCATAAACGACTATATAAATTTTCCATGATACAAAAAATATCTTTCTTGAAATATCCAATTGACTAGAAACAAAATCTAATCAATGCGTGGACAACGTTCTTCTAGACAAGATTTTAAGGTTTTGGGGTCAAATAAAATTGGCAAAAAGTGAATACTGTTCACTTCTTTAAAATAGAACAAAATGGGAACCGGATTCCAGAATATTCGCCAATTTTGCCATTCTTGGTAAGGAAAACGCTTAATTAACTTTTCGCCTCTATAAAGATCAAAATCAGTAGGGGTAAATAGAAAGCGCAGTGTTACAGCTTGCAACATCAAAAACAAACCCAATAGCGTTAATATTCCTCCCACCCAAGGTTGTACTAATAGGACGGGAATGGCGACCAAGACTAAGACAACAGGAATATTATAACTTGGCTTGAGTTCTACTGTTGATATGATGTTAGGTGTGAATGAACTATGCAAAATCTTTTTCTCCTGTTTCTATAATTCGTAATTTTTAATTACTCTATTTTGCCTTTTGCCTCTTGCCTCTTGCCTCTTGCCTCTAAAATCACTTTCCTGGCGATAATCCACTACCGGGACCTTGGAACATTACCCAAGATAAAAAGAAGTTGCTAATAAATATAACTAATAGGGCTGTGACAACAGCAGTTGTGGTTGATTGTCCTACACCTTTAGCACCGCCTGTGGTAGTCAAGCCCCAGCTACAGCCGATAATGGCGATTAATACACCAAAGCAACAGGCTTTAATCATGGCGTTACCAATATCCCAAATATCGAGAAAGTCCCGGGCTGAGTCTAGAAATACTGTATCGGAAAGGTTGTAAATGCGGGTGGCTATAAGCAATCCTCCAGACATTCCTGTGATTAAGGATAGCAAAGTTAAGACAGGTAACATGATGAAGCAAGCCAGAAGTCGGGGAATAACTAGATAATCAATGGGATCTGTTTTTAACATTAACAGAGCATCTATTTGTTCTGTAACTTTCATTGTGCCGATTTCTGCTGCGAAAGCTGAACCTACCCGTCCTGCTAAAACTACTGCTGTCAATACGGGGCTAAGTTCTCTGGTTAATGCTACTGCTAATACGCCCCCAACGAGGTTTCCTGCCCCGAAGTTGATGAATTCCCGTGCTACCTGAATTGTGAATACTGCACCCACGAATATGGCTGTTAATAGGGCAATGAAGAAAGAGTCAGGTCCGACTATTGCCAATTGTTCTAGGGTGTTACGACGGTGAAT
The DNA here is from genome assembly GCF_017355725.1 of Anabaena sp. 54. Classification (NCBI taxonomy): domain Bacteria; kingdom Bacillati; phylum Cyanobacteriota; class Cyanophyceae; order Nostocales; family Nostocaceae; genus Anabaena; species Anabaena sp. 54. The sequence goes on along the minus strand of NZ_JAAVWA010000008.1, from coordinate 137,479 downwards.
TTTACCTTGAAGGAGGTGAAATATGACTTGTCCACCTAAAAAGGTCGCAGCCAGCAAGCGCTGACTCCATGTTCCTAAACTGGATTTGGCCATTGGTCACTGGTGGTGGGGGATAGAATTAACACTAGACAATATGCAAATTATTAACTTAGTTTACGGCTAGTCTCATAAAATTGAGCGAGTTTTTACAGTGTTTTTACTTCTGGTAAACTGCACACTGAGATGTAAATCCTGATTTTTTCAAGGTTTTACAGGTTTTGAATCTCAAAAATACTCAATGCACTTGGGGTAACTATTACCAGTGCAATTTAATGAAAACTTAAGATTCTTGACGAAATGAATGTTTGGGGGCGATCGCCAGTATTGTAGAAGTTGGCAGATAATTTTTCGGTTATCTCTCAAGTTACCCACTACCTCGGTCTGATTATGACTATATTTAGTAACTTTTTCCGATCTTTAGTGCTTACCACCATTTTTAGTTTTCTTGTCCCTGTCTTCCTTGTTGGTGGTTTGTTCTTGGTTTTATCACTTTTTGGCTATGTGCCTGGTCTACAAGGGATAATTTCGGATGTCTCTATGCAAATTATGCATTTTCTCGCTACTTTCGGCAGTGGTAGTTCCCTCAACGGTCTATTTACGATTAGTTTAACTTGCGGCTTTGTTGGGGCGCTATTTGATATCTATGTTCATTACCGTTATCAAATTCTTCATACCGATTCTTGAATGTTGTCAAAGCATTTAAGCCATGTTGATGATTCAAAGAATCCCACAATGAGTAATCTTAATAATTGCGATCCATAGCTGAGTATTTCTATATTTACTGGAAGCTATTGGCTCTGTGCTGGAGATTTCTATTTTTTAAGGTCGTTATTTTCCCAAATTCTCGTGTAGTGCAGTGACACAACACAATAGGGTTGAGATGGGTATACTTGTGGTGAAGGCTAATATTTTTTAATACTTGGCTCTTGTTCCTTAAAAATACCAAATAAAACTACATATAAAATATAAAAATTTCCTTAAGCTTTTTAATAATGATTCGGGTGATATAGCAAGAGTTACCGAGTCAGGGGTTAGAAATAAAATTCCTCCCCTTGTCTTTGGGCTTTTTCCCCATTGGATTAGAGGTGAAACCCGTTAGCTTCACGCTAGGCGTTCTATATTAAAGATATTCAAAAGATTAAAAAGTTATTTGATTGCCCGTCAGTAACCCAGCCCTAAAGGGACTGAGCTTGCAAGAGTAATCAAACAAGCTGTACTGACCAGACCACCCTTAGCGTTGTCGAAGGGTAGCCGTTATTTGAGTCACGACACCCCGGAATGCGAAGCTAGTTCCTTGCTCTGTCATTTGCAATTAAACAGTTTTAAGGTCACTGAAACAGTGTTGCAAGTCTAAAAAGCTCTTATAACTGGTCGAAGCTAACATTACCCCAGAAATGGGAGGCACATCGCGTGCAAAACATTATGCGTACAGAGTTGGGAATTTTGAATCGGTAATTGTCCCGTTGAAAGTACATCACAAAAGTACCCCGAATTTCCCAACTCCAAGGCGGTAATGAAAAAATTTCACGGTGGTTAAAACCACTCGTGTCGCTTCCCTCTCAGGGCTAAAGCCACTGAGTTTCCCACTTACCAGGCATTCTTATGATTTGGCCATTTAAGCCCAACTTTCGGAAACAAATTGCGCGGATTGAAGTTAGCGGTGCGATCGCTGGTGCAACCCGTAAGCACGTCCTAGAAGCATTGAAGACTATAGAGGAAAGTAAGTTTCCGGCTTTACTGCTACGCATTGATAGTCCTGGGGGTACAGTGGGTGATTCTCAAGAAATCTACAGCGCACTAAAGAGATTAGCCAAAAAAATCAAGATTGTTGCTAGTTTTGGGAATATTTCCGCTTCTGGAGGCGTTTATATTGGTATGGGTGCAGAACATATCATGGCGAATCCAGGCACGATTACGGGCAGTATTGGGGTAATTCTGCGGGGGAATAATTTAGAGGTGCTATTGGGAAAAATTGGTGTTTCCTTTAAGGTCATTAAGTCAGGACCGTACAAAGATATATTAGCTTTTGATCGGGAATTAACAGAACCGGAACAAACTATTCTGCAAGACTTGATTGATTGCAGCTATCAACAATTTGTGGAAACGGTGGCTGAGGCTCGTTCATTAACTGTGGAGAGGGTCAAAAGTTTCGCTGACGGCCGAATTTTTACCGGACAGCAAGCCTTAGAATTAGGTGTTGTAGACCGCTTAGGAACAGAAGAGGATGCAAGACGATGGACAGCGGAGTTAGTAGGACTTGATCCTGAAAAAACTCTTTGCTATACGCTAGAAGAACGGAAACCATTTTTGAGTCGTGTTCTGCCGGGAAGTCGTCAAGCTAAATCGGTTATTGGTGGGGGGATTGATTGGCTAGAATTTGAAATGTCTACCAGTGGTTTACCCATGTGGTTATATCGTCCATAGAAAGTAGGGAACAGGGAACAGGGAACAGGGAACAGGGAACAGGGAACAGGGAACAGGGAACAGGGAACAGGGAACAGGGAACAGGGAACAGGGAACAGGGAACAGGGAACAGGGAACAGGGAACAGGGAACAGGGAACAGGGAACAGGGAACAGGGAACAGGGAACAGGGAACAGGGAACAGGGAACAGGGAAGAATTATTACAACTGACAACTGACAACTGACAACTGACAACTGACAACTGACAACTGACAACTGACAACTGACAACTGACAACTGACAACTGACAACTGACAACTGACAACTGACAACTGACAAATACAAAAGGAGGATTTTGGTAGTGAAATGGCAAATGCGAGCAATTCGGGGTGCAACAACTGTTGCGGAAAATAGTGTTGAAGCAATTCGAGATTCAGTGACAGAATTATTAGATGAATTGGAGCAAAGAAATAAACTCCAACCGGACGATATGATTAGTGTGACTTTTTCAGTGACAAAGGATTTGGATGCTATTTTTCCAGCAGCGATCGCCCGCAGTCGTCCTTTGTGGGATAGTGTAGCTATGTTAGATGTCCAACAAATGCACGTTGAAGGAAGTTTACCGCGCTGTATTCGCTTTCTCATTCACGCTAATTTACCAACTTCTACGCCAATTCACCACGTTTATTTACGTCACGCTGCTAAATTGCGTCCCGATTGGAGTTTACCCCAAACGTTACAAACTTCACAGCAGGTAGTGGAGACGAAAGTTTAAAATTAGCTGGTCAATAACATAAGTAAAAGTTAGCGCTAAATGAGCTATTACAGTGGTGATGCGGCTGCTCAACCTGCTACTATTGGTGGGAGTATTTTCACTCATCAGGGTACTGGTGTATGTGTAAAGTTAGATGCTTTTTTGGATATTCTTGCCAAAGGTGAAGAGCCGCTTGTCATTGTCACCAGTGAAGGTTATTTTACGAAAATATATAAGTATGTAACTGCGTATAAGGGTTTTGTGTTTTTCACAGAATCCTTGGATAAATTGGATTTTGGTAGCAATATTGAGGTGATTTACGCTCAAAGTTTAGGAACGAATATTTGATTGTCTAAACTATGATTTGTGTGATTAATTTGATTTTTCTGATTAATTAATCATCTCAATCAAAAAAACGTCTGAACTATGATTTGTGTGATTAATTTGATTTTTCTGATTAATTAATCATCTCAATCATCTAAATCAAAAAAATCACAGTTTAGACAGTTTGGACATTATTCAGATGCTAATAAGTCCCGAATGACGCGAGTTACGGCTTTCTGGGTGACGCGAGTGGCAATTTGTTGACTTAAAAGTTGGACTCCTGGATTAACAATAATTTGGGCTAATTGAGGAGCAAATTTTGTGGCATCAAAGCCTTTAGTGTCTCGTAAAATTCCCGCAATGCGTTTAATATATTCTAAGGTTTGTTGTTGTTCAACTGAGGCTGAAGGAATTTGATGAACTGCGGTAATTCCTACCTTTTCTCGAAGTACATAAGTGAAGTTGTGTAAGGCATTTTTACTGACAGCATCTATACTGTTGAAAAATTCATCAACTAATCTATCACGAATAAATGCACCTCGGTCAGAAGAGAGAAATTCTACTCCTTGATTAACGACTAAGTTCAGATCATATTCTTGGTTGCTGCGGGCATTTTTTAGCAGGTTTTCTAAGCGATTCCAGCGGAATTTCCCATCTTTAAACAGTAATTCTTGTAATGATGTTCTTAACTCATTTGCGGGATCTGTTAACAGCCTTTTAGCAACATAAGGATAGGCTTCACTGAGAACTTTGAAATTGGGATCTATATAGATTGCAATTCCTTCCAAAGTCACAAGCGAACGAATAATTAAGGCGTAATATGGGGGAACACGGAAAGGATATTCATACATTAAAGCCGATAAATCATCGGTGATACTTTTAATATTCAAATCCGCGACACTTGCACCTTGGGCGTTAGCAAATACTTTGGCAAAAGCAGGAATAATGGGAGTTAGGTCTGTTTCGGGAGTGAGGAATTCTAGCTTTACATAGTCTTTTGCTAAACTATCAAATTCCCGATTAACGACGTGGACAATTGCTTCAATTAAACCATAACGTTGGGCTGGTTTCACTTCGCTCATCATGCCAAAATCGAGATAAGCTAATTTACCATCCATTGTCGCTAATAAGTTACCTGGGTGGGGGTCAGCGTGGAAAAATCCATGTTCTAATAATTGACGCAAAGAACATTGGACTCCAACTTCAATTAAATACCGGGCATTGATTCCTAAAGCGGCGATTTTTTCGGGTTGAGTTAATTTGATGCCGTTAATCCACTCCATCGTTAAAACGCGACGGTTGGTGTATTCCCAGTAAATTTTTGGTACATAAATATCCTTCATGTGACCATATAATTCAAAAAAGCGTTCTGCATTTTCGCCTTCATGAATATAGTCCATTTCTTCAAAAATGCGATCGCCTAACTCATCCAAAATTCCGACTAAATCACTACGTACCCGTTTGAGATTCCGCTGTACCCAAGCAGCCAGTTTCCGCAAAATATACAAATCTATCGTAATTCGTTCCCGTAAATCTGGACGTTGGACTTTAATCGCTACTTCTTCCCCAGTTTTCAATCTGCCTTTATATACTTGTCCCAAGGAAGCCGCCGCAATCGGTTGTAACGAAAATTCTGCGTAAATTTCTGACGGTGTTGCTCCCAATTCTTCCTGAATAAATTGGTAAGCTATTTCATTAGGAAAAGCTGGTAATTGATCTTGGAGTCTAGTTAATTCTTCTAGGTAAATTGGTGGGACTAGATCTGGTCTAGTGGATAAAGCTTGACCAATTTTAATGTAAGCTGGTCCTAGCTTTGTTAATAATTCTCTAAGTTGAACAGCGCGACGACGTTCATTTTTAACCAAAATTCTCCATTGCTTATCCCACCATAACCCGAAGACAAAGGCAAGAATTGGTTTTAAAACCGTTAGAATCCGCCGGATAACTTGTAGGAATCGCCCACTATACTGTGCTGCTATTTCCACAGGATCATACAGCACCGACTCCGGTTCAGATCCTGTCCTCACTTTGTGCCTTGGCTGTTGAGAAGCCTGCGCCGATTTGATTACTACCGTCTGTGTACTTTGTTCTGCTACTACCTCAATCACGGACAATTCGCCTCCGCGACTGTCCTCCTGACTTGTTCGAGAACTAGGGGGAAGTGTCTTAACCATCATGAAGAAGCCACCAGTTAAATCAACGTTGTTAAATATTGTAACAATATCTTGTCTTTTCGGGATATATTCGCAAATTAGAAATTCTTGCTGCTAGTTTTCTTGTTAACAGCCGAGTTTTAGTATATTTAAGTAAGGTATAGCGCAAATAGGTACGTCTGATGACGCTTGTGCAAGAATTACAGACGACTTATTTGTTTGGCTTCCACACCCACCCCGAAATGATAGCGTAGGGTGGCGTTAGCCATATTTCCGGGCTAATAGTCAAAGTTTACTAAAGTAAACTATAGACTTATGGAGATTTTTAGTCATCTTCAGATGACTTCTGCTATGAGACTGGGAATTCATTCCCAGTTGGGTTATGGGTTTTACGTTATACTCAAAACGGTTGGGACATGGACTTTTATAAAATCACGAAAACCCTAGATTTGTAGGGGTTTAAGTAGTGAGACAGAATTAATTACACAATGTCATTGCGTTAGCGCAGCGTGGCATTAGCCATATGGAACGAAGTGAAATGAAGCAATTCCAAGGGTTGTGATTGCTTCCCTTCCCTCGCAATGACTGTAAATATTTTTGTCCAATTACTTAACAATGCTCATTGGTGTCAACTTAACGTAAAATCCATAGCCTGGGAATGAATTCCCAGTCTCATAGCAAAAGTCGTCTCAAGACGACTCAATAACTAGAAAATTTTTGAACTTGTTTAGTTTACTAATGTTTTACCCCTCCCTAACCCTCCCCTTGTAAAGGGGAGGGTTAGGGATTTTTAACTGGTTATTGTTGATATCCGAAAGGACAAAATAAATCGGCATCAATAATGTTATTGTTCCAATTATCGGGTTTTCTTAACCAACAGGTAAAATCGCCTATTTCCTCTTGCCTATTCCCTCTTGCCTCTTGCCTATTCCCTTCCCACAACGACAATTTTCAACGCCAACCTACTTAATTTGTTTGATGTCGTTGATTAGCGGATTCATGATAATTGACAAAATTGAAAATATTAATATAATGATTCTATACTAAAAATATAAATTTCCTCATAAAAAATGATTAAACATCTGCAAGGAAAAATAGCATTAGTCACAGGTGCTACCAGAGGAATTGGTAAAGGAATTGCAATTGGATTAGGTGAAGCTGGTGCTACAGTCTATATTACAGGACGCACTCTTGAACCTAATAATGATGGTCTTGGTGGGAGTTTACAAGAAACTGAAACCGCCGTTATAGAAGCTGGTGGGGTTTGTATTCCCGTGCAGGTTGATCATAGTGATGATGAGCAAATTCGCCAACTTTTTGCCCGGATTGAGAGAGAACAAAATGGTCAATTAGATATTTTAGTTAATAATGTTTATGCAGGAGTACAAGCTATTAGAGAAGGCTTTGGTAAAACTTTTTGGGAGTTAGAACCGAGTTTTTGGGATGCTGCGAATCATGTCGGTTTACGAAGTCATTATGTGGCTAGTATTTATGCTGCGAGGATGATGACAAAGCGGAAAGAGGGAATTATTTTTACTATTTCTTCTTGGGGCGGAATGTCTTATATTTTTAGTGTTCCCTATGGTGTGGGAAAAAGTGCTTGTGATAGATTAGCCGCAGATATGGCAAAAGAATTGAAGGAGTATAATGTGACTTCTTTGGCTATTTATCCGGGGATTGTCGGTACAGAACAGATTACTAGTTTTGCTAAAGAACAGAGTTCAGAAGATGGTAAATCTCTATCATTTGGTGATAGTTATAATTGGGAAACACCGTTATTCACTGGGAGGGCGATCGCTAGTTTAGCTGCTGATGCTAATATTATCAAATATACAGGTAAAATCCAAATTGTCGCTGAAGTTGCCAAGAGATATGGATTTGTAGATGAAAATGGTAATCGTCCTGCGTCTTTACGTTCTTTGAGGTTTATTTTACCAAGGCAAATACCTTTTTTAAGAAATTATGCTGGGTTAATTCCTGATTTAACAATACCTTGGTTAGTGATTTTATTCTTTAGGGACTTCCAAGAAATAAATTATCCTGATTAACGAACCACGGAGGCGCAGAGGACACAGAGGAATAAGGGTTTGAGAGATTTTTGCGTTAGGTGGTTTATCGGTTGTCAAGAGATTGCTTCCTTTCACTCGCAATGACAACTCATGCAGCACAGGTTTATTAGAGACTTCCAATCAAAAAAATATCCCAAAATTTCTTGTGGTGCGGGACGAATTGCCCGCTAATCATCAAGGACGGGCAAGGATGCCCATCCCACAAAATTGGATCATTTTTTTTGTGGAGTTCTCTTAGTAAATTTGGTTAAGTACAAATCTAGGAGATAACCCTAAACTTCATGTTGGATTAAATAACCGTCCTCCATGTTGATAATTCTATCAGCAATATCTAAAATGCGGTTATCATGGGTAACAATTAAAATTGAGCAATCTTGTTCTTTTGCTAATTGCTGCATTAAATTAACCACATCTCGTCCTGATTTACTATCTAAAGCAGCCGTAGGTTCATCGGCCAATACTAACTTAGGATGACTCACTAAAGCGCGAGCGATCGCCACTCGTTGCTTCTGTCCCCCAGAAAGATCAGAGGGATAATAATTAATTCTATCTCCCAATTTCACAGCATTAAGTATTGCTTCAGACTGAATATAAGATTCCCATTGAGAAATATTAGATTGCAATTCTAAAGACATTTGTACATTTTGCATAGCAGTTAAGAAATCTAGTAAATTATGAGCTTGAAAAATATAACCAATTTGCCTACGTATTTGAACTAATTCTTCATTACTAGCATTTAATAATTCTTGTCCACTAAATTTTAAACTTCCCTCTTGGACAGAACGCAAACCACCGATTAATGTTAATAGAGTAGTTTTTCCTGAACCAGAAGGTCCAGTCATGATGACAATTTCTCCAGATTTGATCGTCAAATTAATATCAAATAAAGTTTGAGTTCGTAATTTACTATTACCAAAGTAATGATTAAGATTTGTGATTTGTAAAATATTAGCAGAATGTGAATATTGCATAAGTGGGTGAACGGTAAAAAACCGAAATATGTAACGAAAAGTAAAGTTGCTTAAGAGGGTGTTTGAAAAGTCATGATTGCTGGATCAAATATTTTACCCCACCCTAACCCTCCCCTTGTAAAGGGGAGGGAACTAATTTTTCCGGTTTCCCCCCAAAGCATCGGCTATGGTGTACACACAAGTTATCGAATCACCATTATTCCCCAAATTACCCCACCCTAACCCTCCCCTTGTAAAGGGGAGGGAACTAATTTTCTGGTTTCCCCCCAAAGCATCGGGGGGATTTAGGGGGGTAACAATGTGATGAAAATTACGGGATACCACTTTTCAAACAACCTCTAAAACCTCTTCTCTGTTCCCTTGTCATAATGACAATTTGTGGTTAATTAAAAATTTCTGCTGGATCTACCTTACGTAATTTATTAGTAGAAAAGAAACCAGAAGTTAAGCACATAATAATCACAGACGTAAATACTAATAAACCCTTATTTATATCCATAACAATTGGTAATTTAGTTGCATCTTTGGCAATATCATATAGTCCTAGAGAGATAGCAAAACCGGGAATATAACCCAAGACAGCTAAAATTATAGCTTGCTGAAAAACAACATTCAAAAGATATTTATTTCTAAATCCCATGGCCTTGAGTGTAGCAAATTGGACAAAATGGCTTGATATATTACTATAAAGGATTTGATAAACAACAATGACACCAACAACAAAACCCATCGTTACCATCAAATTAAACACAAATCCAATCGGTGTTCTTAATGTCCAATAGCTTTTTTCAAAATCAATAAATTCTTGGCGAGTCATCACTGTGACATCATCAGGTAAATTAGCAGATAAGGTTGCTAAAATTGTTTTTGGGTTAACATGAGGTTGCAGATTAATTGAGCCTATATCTAGTTCATTTGCTCTGCGTTCTGGAAAGATTCTAAAAAAAGTAGAAGAACTGACTATTAAATTACCATCCACACCAAAAGAAGGCCCAAGGGTAAATAACCCACTAACTTTAACCTTGTAACCAACTGTTCCTAAATAACTAAATATCTCCATACTGATAGGTTTATTTTTCTGAAAATATTCAGCAATTGGTCCAAATTCTGGACGTGCGGCTCGGTCAAAAAATACTTGATCAGGAATTTTGAGTAATTGAAAATCTTGATCTATTTCGGGTAATCGAAAGATGGATTTAACGGGATCAAATCCCAGGACATAAATAGGATATTTGCGACCATTGAGAGGATTTTTCAGTTTAGCAAATTGGACATATAAAGGTTCAACTGATTCAATCCCATTAAAACCTAATATCTGATATAAACGACTGCGAGGAAAACTTTGAGTAGAAGTCAAGGATTTATATTGGGAGCTAATTAAAAACAAATCACCTCGAAGATGTTTATGTACTTGAGTCGCACTGGCATAAAGAGCATCTTGAAACCCAATTTGCATAAACATTAAAACAGAAATAAAAGCAATACCCGCTAATGCTACAAGAAAGCGTACTTTTTGCTTTGCTAATTGTAGCCAAGCTAAAGGTATATTTAAAATCATATTTTCTCCTATTTCCTATCTCATCATAGGATTTCAAAATACCCATTAGTCATCATCCCCATCAAATTAATTAGACAAATTACAGTTCAGGCTTATATCTGAATAAGTGCCTGGACTTGTAAATTAGTTAAATTAGAAACTCGTTGATTATCTGCTAATTTATCAATGCGAATTTTTACATCAACTATTTTATTATCTGTATCTGAACCAGGATTAGTGTTAAAGATATTTTGTCTGCCAACTTGTAAACCAATATCTGTAACTGTCCCTTGTAATTTTCCTGCGAAAGCGTCACCCGTGATAGTTGCTGATTGACCTAAACGAACTTTTTTAATGTCAGTTTCGTAAACTTCTGCAACTACATACATTTGTTGAGTTTGTCCTAGTTCTAATATCCCTTTATTGGCAATTATTTCTCCTGGCCAAGCATTAATTTTTAGGACTTGACCATTAATAGGTGAACGAATATAACTTAAATCTAACTCCGCTTGAGCTTGTTGAACAGATGCGATCGCACTTTTTACATTTGCTTGAGCTAGTTGCACATCTGTAGGACGAATTTCTGCAATACTATTCAGTCTAGCTTCAGACTCACTTAACTGTTTTTGCAAAGTTTCTACAGTCCGTTTCAGGTTAGCATTAGCTTCATTAAGTTGTTCTTGCACAGTATCCCTGCGTAATTTTTTAGTATCTGCATCAGAAGCAGAAATAGCACCATCTTCATATAATTTCTGATATCGGTTATTTTCGGTTTCTGAATTTTTTAGTTCAGCTTCTAGACGAGCAATTGTGGCTTTTTGGGTAGAAATTGATCCTCGTAATTCCACTTCTAAACGGGAAATTGCGGCTTTTTGAGCCGAAATATCACCTCTTTTCGCCCCTGCTTCTACTTGCTGAAGATTCGCTTGACTGACTTCTACTTGTCGTTTTGCTTTTTCTAAAGCTGCAAGATTAGGAATATAACTATCAAGAATTGCTACTACTTGTCCTTGACGAATTTTGTCTCCTTTTTTCACCAAAAGTTGATTAACTCTGATCCCTGTCTGAGAATTGGGTGCGGAAAGACGAATTACTTCTCCTTGGGGTTCTAACCGTCCTAAAGCAGCAACAGCAGTAATGGTAGGTGCAGAAATAGGGATAATAGGAGATATTGTAGAAGTTGATTTAGAATGTTTCTGAAAATATGAAAGGCTATAGAGAGATATTAGACTAGTAGCTATAACTCCAGAACTTGCTAACATTATCGGCCACAAACTCACAGGTTTTATTAATGAGTGCTTTTCTTTGTGTACCATGATTTTGTCTTTTAAATTAGGAAATATGACAGTATTTCTGATTCTCAATAAGAACCAGAAAAGTCCCTATACTTGATAACATCTCTTGACAACCTTATATATGATCCAATATCCAAAAAAAATACTATTGATCAAGAATTATTTACTCAGTTGATTAATTACCCATTACATAAAATATTTAAATGCTAAAATTTTGATAGGTAATGGGTAATCAGTTACTGACTATTACCAATTACCAATATCAAAAGTTTATTTATTCAGCACGACCTCTTTCTCTTTTTTCTTCCGCATAATTGCCAAGTATTCACTCCGTGTTCCGTCTACTCGATAGTGATCACAAATTTGACAAAGTTTGAGAAGATCCAAACGACTGAATATTTTTTGATGCTCAATAGCGTTGTCATTACGCCACCGCCAAAATGTTGTTCTATCAATTCGACGATTGCTTTCAGGCCATCTTCTCCGTGATAGAAAATCTACTAATTCATCTTCATGAAATGAGTAACCTTTTGGTAATTTGAGGAGGTCTTCTCGTAACTCATTCAGCGGGATGAGTGGATCTAATTCAGATAGTCTCATGCCAGCAATTCCTTGTAGTTTTGTAATTCCAATATTGCAGAAGCCAAATAATGCAATAAAGTTTAATTGACTAATTTAATGCTCAAAGACCGCTTTAAATTCACAGTCTAAATTTCCCTGATTTAATAATTTAGGTTAAACTTATTTTTTGGGAATTTCAACCTATATGCAACTAATTGTTTCATAAAACCTTATTTGTCGCACTATCTTAGATTTGTAAAAATTGCAAGCATCAAATTATTAACTCCTTGTATAGATTAAGAATTACTGACCTTTCATTATCTCAAACTTTAGAATCAATTTGATAGAAAAATATTTTTTTAATTCTTTAGATATATTTGGTAGTGACTAATTTTACAAAATATAAAAAAATCTTTCTGGAGATAGATGCAAATATTCACTATTTGGCATTAGAAACTAATGAACAATAATTACATATTCAAAATCCTATATCAAATCTTTTACCCCTCCCTAACCCTCCCCTTATAAAGGGGAGGGAACTAATTTTTCCGATTTCCCCCCTTTATAAGGGGGGATTAAGGGGGGTAACTTAACTTGTGTACGATAGCTTGTAAAGGGAAAAGGGGGTAACAATGTGATGAAAATTATGGGATACCACCTTTAAAATATCCTCTCAGGGAAAAATAAAATCTTTAATAAATTAAAACTAAGGATATGCAATCTATGTGCAACTTTGGTCAAAATGGCTAAAACTTAGATAATAATTTATGTATTGGATAAGCAAACACATTTTGTAGATAACTCTATCAATTTTACATTTGCAAGACTTTTATGAAGTTGCACATAAATTGCTTATGAGTTGCAATAGAGTTGTCACCAAACTCAGATTAATTTTGGCAAAAATTAATTTATAGACTACAGGATTAATTAGAGGATTCCATATTAAGCCGCCAGAGTATTCATCAATAATTAACGCAAAAAAAGATTTCAATACTGTTAAGGATGAAAGTCAATATTTACCTATACTAAATTCATCTAAGACTGTATAGAATCATAAGATATCTGAATTCATCCGTATTTATCTGCGGTCAATTACTCTTGAAACTTTAACTCCATATTACCTGCTCAAAAGAGCAAAATATGATCATGGCTATCTCCCAGTTTGAAACTGCTTTCACACAGTTAAAAGATGAAATTAGTAACTGTGAAAAGTCTGTACTCAAGATGATAAAAGTGAAAAAAAATATGCCTGAGACTACAAATATGAAAAATGAAATTAATGCTAAATTGCGAACAACTGATGTCGCAATTGTTGGTATGGCTTCTATTTTTCCCCAGGCGAAGAGTTTGCAAGAATACTGGGAAAATATTGTCCAGAAAGTAGATTGTATTACTGATGTTCCTGCGTCCCGTTGGCATATAGATGACTATTATGATCCTGATCCAAAAACACCAGATAAAACCTATTGTAAGCGCGGTGGTTTCTTACCAGATATTGATTTTAATCCTATGGAATTTGGCTTACCTCCCAATATTTTGGAGGTGACAGATATTTCTCAATTACTCGGTTTGGTAGTAGCAAAAGAGGCGTTAGACGATGCTGGTTATGGTGCATCTCGACAATTTAATCATGAACGAACAGGAGTAGTATTGGGAGTAGCAATTGGTAGACAATTGGCTGTTCCTTTAGGTGCAAGATTGCAAGATCCACTTTGGAAAAAAGTTCTCAAAAATAGTGGTTTATCAGACGAAGATACCCAGAAAATTATTGAAAAACTCAAAAGTGGATATGTGCAATGGGAAGAAAATGCTTTCCCCGGAATGTTAGCAAATGTGATTTCTGGACGTATCGCTAACCGTCTGGATTTGGGGGGAATGAACTGCGTAGTTGATGCAGCTTGCGCGAGTTCCTTGGGTGCATTAAGGATGGCTGTTAGCGAATTAGTAGAACATCGCGCCGACATGATGATTACTGGCGGCGTAGATACTGATAACTCAATTTTCGCCTATATGTGCTTCAGTAAAACTCCTGCTGTTTCTCCAGGGGAAAAGGTAAGACCCTTTGATGCTGATGCAGATGGAATGCTATTAGGTGAAGGCGTGGGAATGTTGGTACTTAAGCGCCTAGAAGATGCTCAACGAGATGGCGATCGCATCTATGCAGTCATCAAGGGCGTTGGCAGTTCCAGCGATGGTAAGTATAAAAGTATCTATGCACCTCGCGCCGAAGGTCAAATAAATGCTTTAAATCGAGCATATACAGATGCAGGAATTTCTCCTGCTAGTATAGGTTTGATTGAAGCACATGGTACAGGAACGATGGTAGGAGATCCTACAGAATTTACATCTATTACCAGCGTTTTTGGCGAGAATAACCCGAAAAAACAGCATATCGCTTTAGGAACTGTTAAATCTCAAATTGGACACACTAAAGCGGCTGCTGGTGCTGCCAGTCTTATCAAAGCGGCTTTAGCATTACATCACAAAGTCTTACCACCGACGATTAATGTCAGTACCCCCCATCCTAAACTGAATATTGAGAACTCGCCATTTTATTTAAATACGGAAACTAGACCTTGGGTAAGTCATCCTACTCAACCCAGAAGGGCGGGAGTCAGTGCTTTTGGATTTGGTGGTACGAATTATCACGTTGTTTTAGAAGAATATGAACATGAACATCATCACCCTTACCGTTTACACCATACTCCACAATCCTTACTGCTATTTGCCCCCACCCCTTCAGAGTTGTTATCTCGTTGTCAACAAATCCAACAACAATTACAGAATGAGAATAAAGAAAAATACTATCAACAATTAATTACTGATTCTCAAACCGCTAAAATTCCCGTTAATTATGCCAGAGTGGGCTTTGTCGCCGATGATTTAGGGCAAGCTGGGGAATTACTGCAAATTGTCATAGAAGGGCTGAAAAACAAGCCTGAAGCCAAATCCTGGGAACATCCGCAAGGGGTTTACTACCGCCAAAAGGGGATAGACACAACAGCTAAAGTAGTGGCTTTGTTTTCTGGACAAGGTTCACAATACTTAGAAATGGGGCGGGAATTGGTAATGAATTTTCCCTGCTTGCGCCAAACCTACACGCACATGGATAGCCTGTTGTGTGAAGACGGGTTACAGCCTTTATCAAGTGTAGTATTTCCTCAACCTGTTTTTGATGAAACAAAAAAGCAAATTCAGTTAGCAACATTGCAAAAAACTGAATATGCACAACCGGCAATTGGTGTATTTAGTGCAGGCTTATATAAAATCTTGCAACAAGCTGGATTTAAACCCGATTTTGTTGCCGGTCATAGCTTTGGTGAATTAACAGCCTTGTGGGTCGCAGGAGTGTTAAATGAAGAGGATTATTTGTTCCTAGTAAAAGCTAGAGGACAAGCTATGGCTGCACCTGCTAATCCCAATTTTGATACCGGAGGAATGTTAGCTGTCAAAGGAGATATTCATCAAATAACGGAAGTAATTAAAAAGTTTCCCCAGGTAGCAGTTGCTAATAAAAATTCTCAGCACCAAGTAGTATTAGCTGGCAAGAAAGAGGAAATTATTCAAGTCCAAGATATTCTCAAAAATCAAGGTCTTACCACTTTTTTATTAGGAGTTTCCGCAGCATTTCATACACCATTAGTATCTCATGCTCAAAAACCTTTTGCCCAAGCCGTTGAAAAAGTAAATTTCAACGAAGCCCAAATTCCTGTTTATACTAATGTTACAGGTAGCCGTTATCCTCAAGAACCCCACGCCATTCAAAAAATCCTCAAAGAACAACTGTTAAATCAGGTGTTATTTCAGCAGGAAATTGAAAATATTTATGCTGCTGGCGGTTATTACTTTGTAGAATTTGGTCCCAAAAGTGTCCTTACCAATTTGGTGAAAGAAATTCTAAGTGATAAGCCACACATAGCTATAGCCGTAAATCCAAGTCATACCAAAAACAGCGACAAAACTCTTCGACAAGCCATAGTTCAATTGCAGGTAGCTGGATTATATTTGCAAAATTTAGATCCCTATCAAGTCGCAACTAAAATTCCCGAAGTTCCCGCTAAAAAAGTTTTAAATGTCCGCTTAAATAGTACCAACATTACCGAAAGAACTCAAAAAGCATTTGCGAAAGCTTTAGAAAATGGTCATCATGTGGGAGTGATATCTCCCCAACCAACAATTGACAACAAACCGCCAACTGCATTTAATGAGAATCATCAACCACAGGGTAACAACAAACCGCCAACTTCATTTAATGAGAATCATCAATTAAAAGGTGACAACAAACCGCCAACTTCATTTAATGAGAATCATCAATTAAAAGGTGACAACAAACCGCCAACTGCATTTAATGAGAATCATCAACCACAGGGTAACAACGACCACCCAACTTCACTCAATGGTAAATTAGAACAAGTCGAAATCCAACCTGATAATCAGGGAAAAGTTATTCACAACTTAGAAAAAATTATCACAGAATTTAGCCAGCAACAACGAGATATTATCCACGTTCATGAACAATCTTTACACAATCAAACAGAATACACAAAGACATTTTCTCAATTAATGCAGCAACAGTATTTATTATTGGGAAATAATCAAACTACAGAACATCAATCCCAAACTCAACAACTAGCAATTTCCAATTCTGAACAGAACATGATGCGGTTTCATGATCATCAAGGTGATACCCTCCGCATTCATGAACAATATCTCAAATATCAACATGAATATACCCAAAATTACTTTCAACTTCTGCAAAAACATTTGCATTTACTGACCTCAGAAAATAAAGTCATCAACTTTGTAAATCATCCTCAAATTCAACAAGACTTAGAAAATGATCAAAAACCAGACTTACTGAATCAGAATATTTCCGAACCTCTTCCTCTCTGCGCCTCTGCGCCTCTGCGTGAAGAAAAAACCTTTGTAAATCATCCTCAAATTCAACAAGACTTAGAAAATGATCAAAAACCAGACTTACTGAATCAGAATATTTCCGAACCTCTTCCTCTCTGCGCCTCTGCGCCTCTGCGTGAAGAAAAAACCATCCCAAATATAGATAAAGCTACCCTTAGTCAAACTCTACTAAACGTTGTCAGTGATAAAACAGGCTACCCAGTAGAAATGTTAGAACTGTCAATGGATATGGAAGCAGATTTGGGAATAGATTCTATTAAACGGGTAGAAATTTTAGGAGGTTTATTAGAACTACATCCCGATTTACCTAAACCCAACCCCGAAGAATTAGGACAATTAAGAACCTTGGAACAAATTGCTGAATATATGCAAACTTTAGTTCCAGATATCTTAAATCAACAAGTAGAAATATCAACAGCAATTATTAGCAAAGAGGTATTAGTAGAAGTTCCCCAACCAGAATTAATTCCAGCCACACCCGTAGTTGAAGAACAGCAACAAGAAGGAGAAATTTTCCAAGATTTAAGCGATATTCTGCTAACAGTTGTCAGTGACAAAACAGGTTATCCTGTGGAAATGCTAGAACTGTCAATGGATATGGAAGCAGATTTGGGAATTGATTCTATCAAACGAGTAGAAATTTTAGGAGGTTTATTAGAACTATATCCCGATTTACCTAAACCCAACCCCGAAGAAATTGGAGAATTGAGAACTTTAGGCGAAATTGCCACTTATATGCAGCAACAAGCCCAGAGAATTCCTAATTTATTGACTGAAGAAATAGTAGAAGATATCACAATCACATCTGTACCAAATATCCGCCGCAGTATTGCTAAATTACAGCAACTTCCCACACCAGATAGTTTAGAATTTTCTCTTTCTGAAAATCACATTGCATTAATCACTGATGATGGTTCTTCCACCACAGAGAAATTAGCAGAAAGTTTGATAGCGAAAGGTTGGAAAACTGTAGTTTTAAGTTTCCCCGGTGTCGAGTCAAATGTTAATGCAGGTATCAATAGAGTAGTTTTAACGGATTGGAATGAAGACAGTTTACAACAACAGTTAAAACAGATTGCTGATAATTATGGGACTGTAGCTGCATTTATTCACCTTCACCCAGCAACATCATTAGACATAGATAAATCTATTCTGCGTCATGTCTTCTTAATCGCTAAATATCTGAAAGAACCACTCAACGCAGCCGCCAAATTTGGACGCAGTTGTTTTATTAGCGTTGCGCGTTTAGATGGTGAATTTGGATTAGGAGAAAGCCATAATTTTAGTGCAATTTCTGGAGGATTATTCGGACTTAGCAAGAGTATTAATCAAGAATGGGAAAATGTATTTTGTCGTTCCCTTGACTTAAATCCAGACTTAGATTCAGAAACATCTGTAAAAAATATCCTCGCAGAAATTTATGATGCAAACTTGTTAATTCAAGAAGTAGGATATAGCAACAAAGGTAGAGTTACTTTAATTGCAGATTTTAGCCCATTACCAACTACCAATTCTGCAAGAGAAATTACTAAAGATCAAGTATTTCTCGTGAGTGGTGGTGCAAAAGGAATCACAGCCCAATGTGTCATAAAAATCGCCCAACAATATCAATGTAAATTTATTCTTTTAGGGCGTTCCACCACAGAAGTTGAACCAGTTTGGGCAGAAAATTGTGAAAATGAAGCAGAATTAAAACAGCGAATTTTAGAAAATTTTCAAGCCCAAGGGGAAAAACCAACACCGATAATGGTACAGAAAAAGTATCAAATTATTTCCTCACAGCGAGAAATTCAAAATACTCTGAAAGCTATTGTAGAAGCTGGAGGGGAAGCAGAATATCTGAGTGTAGATATTACTGACACAGTATTACTAGAATCAAAACTTGCAGATGTAATTGAACGTTTTGGGGCGATAACAGGTATAATTCATGGTGCAGGAAACTTAGCTGATAAGCGCATTGAAAAGAAATCAATTCAAGATTTTGAAAATGTTTATGCAGCTAAAGTTAAAGGTTTAGAAAATCTCCTGCGGTGTGTACCAGCAAGTCAATTGCAATATTTAGTTTTGTTTTCTTCCGTAGTGGGATTTTATGGAAATGCAGGACAATCAGATTATGCCATAGCCAATGAAATTCTCAACAAATCAGCCCATCTAATTAAACATAATTACCCTAACTGTCATGTTATGGCTATTAACTGGGGACCTTGGGAAAGTGGCATGGTATCATCAGAATTAAAGAAAGCTTTTGCAGCCAGAGGAATTGAAGTTATTCCCGTAGAAACAGGAACACAAATATTAGTTGATGAACTAACAACGGCTAATCAAGGCACAGTTCAATTAGTGATTGGTAGTCCATTAATTTATGTTCCTGCAACCTTATCAAATGATTTAAAAACCTATCGGATTAAACGCCGATTAACATTAACAGAAAACCCATTTTTACAGGATCATGTTATCGCCGGTCGTCCCGTACTTCCTGCTACCTGTGGGTTATTATGGATGACTAATGCTTGTGAACAACTCTATCCTGGATTTACAGCCTTCAGTTCTCCCAATTTCAAAGTTTTAAAAGGCATAGTTTTTGGTGAGGACTCCGCAAGTGAATATATTTTAGAACTTCAAGAACTTGCGAAACATGAAAATCAGGAAATAGAATTTGCTGCTAAAATTAGTAGTCAGACACCAGACGGGAAAATTCGCTATCATTTCAGCACAAATCTAATTCTCAAAAGAGAAATTCCCACACCTCCAAGTTATGTAAACTTGAACTTTAATCAGGATGAAAATTTTCTCAAAACCAATCAAGAATTATATCAAGTAAATGCTTCTAGCCTATTTCATGGATTCACATTTCAAGGCGTAAAATCAGTTTTAAATACCAGTCCTAGTCAGATAACCATTGAATGCTGTTTACCAGAACCAACTACACAGCAACAGGGACAATTTCCGGTGCAAACATTCAATCCTTATATAGCAGATGTCCAGATTCATTCTCTCTGGATTTGGACACAACACTTTCATCAAGTTGGATGTTTACCATCAGAAATAAAGCATTTTGAACAGTTTGCAAAAGTCCCTTTTGGTGAAACATTTTATGTTACTTGTGAAGTCCAATCAAAAACAGAATCATCAGTAGTTACAGATGTGATCACCTATAACCGTCAAGGACAAATTTATAATCGCATGATTGGTGCTAAAGGAACAATTCTACCTCGACAAATAGCCAAAGATTAGATTTTTTCACGCAGAGGCGCAGAGGCGCAGAGAGGATTTAAGGCGTTGCTGATTAAGGGTATGAATTTTAGTCTCACGCAAAGGCGCAATCACGCAAAGGTAAGATTTTTAAAGGTTCAATTTGGAAATTTCATACCTCGATTCAGCAACGCCAAAATTAAAACTCTAAAACTTTGCGCCTTTGCTTCTTTGCGTCTTTGTGCGAAACATAATTAGGTTCAATTTTAAAAACCGGAGAATAATAATGAAATCAATTGCACAAAATCAAAAGTTAGCAATTGTCGGTATGGATTGTTTTGTTAGTAATTCACCAACATTAAATAAATTTGAACGTCTGATTTATGAAAGCAAGCAAAATTTAGTTACATCTGAAGATTATCAGCAAACTCCATTAAGTCGAGAATTAATCAATTCTGCTCTAGAAGATGCTAAAATTCAACCAGAAACGAAGATAGCCTTAATTATCATTTCTCCTACAGAAAATTCTGCTAAATTAGCTAACTATATCTCTGCTGAATTAGCATTTTTTGCCGAGGAAAATTCGCTTTTATCGGCTTTGGATGTCAGTCAAAAATTATTAACTACCCAGCAAGTTGAAGCTGTTTTAATTGTCGGCATAGACAAGAGTTACCCGATAGCAATTAATGAAGGTGTATATACTTTTAGTTATGACGAAAAAGCTGAAAATGTAATTAAAACAGCAGGTGCAGCCGCAGTAGTGTTACAACTGCATGAAACAGCCAAGCAACAAAATCATTGCATCTATGCAATCATGGATGGTTTCAGTGTGGTCAAACATTCTCCCAATCACCCGGAAACCATTACTCAAGCTTGTCAGAAGGCGTTTCAAATAGCAGATGTTCAAGCCGCAGATATTGGTTATTTAGAAGTGGTTGCTAGAGGGATTGCTAACGCAGATATAGCAGAAATTCAAGGTTTAATATCAGCCTATCATACAGGGGGAGAAAGTCTGAGTTGTGGACTGGGTAGCGTTAAAGCAAATATTGGTAACACACAAGCCTCGTCTGGTATATTTAGCCTCATCAAAACCGCACTTTGCCTATATCATCGTTATATTCCTGGTGTTCCCCAATGGTCTAATCCTAAACAGCCAGAAATTTGGCGCGGAAGTCCCTTTTATGTAGCGGTAGAATCAAAACCTTGGTTTTTAGAACCTGGTGCGACTAAAAGAGTGGCTGCGGTAAATATGATGGAAGAAAATAATATTTATGGACATTTAATTTTGTCAGAAGAAATCAGCCAAGTAGAACGCAGTAGTCAATATTTAGCAGAAATGCCTTATTATTTATTTCCTATTGCGGCTGATGATCGTTCTTCTTTATTAACACAAATTACCGCACTTCAACAAAGTTTCACAAATGGTTCTTCCATATCTCAACTTGCTAATGATTATTTTCAAAAATATCAGCAATATAAACAATCAACTTACGCCTTAGCAATTCTCTCACGACATCCAGAAGAATTAAAACGAGAAATTGAAAGGGCAATTCAGGGAGTAAAAATTGCTTTTGCTACTGGGAAAGACTGGCAAACTCCTCTTGGTAGTTATTTTACGGTTAATCCCCAAGGGAAAAAAGGTCATGTCGCCTTTGTTTATCCTGGTTCTTTTACTTCCTATATAGGACTAGGAAGAAATATTTTTCGTCTTTTTCCTAAACTACATAATGATGTTGTCATCAAAAGTGTTTATAACCGAGTCGCCAATATTGAAAAAATTCTCTATCCTCGAAGCATCAATAAATTATTAAGAAGACAACTAGAAAGCATAGAACAAACATTAATAGATGATCCCGTTTCTATGCTGGAATCAGAAGTTGGTATCGCCGGATTAATGACAGCAATTCTGAAAAACTATTTCCAAATTCAATCCCCATACAGCTTTGGCTATAGTCTTGGTGAAACTAGTATGATGTTAGCGCAAGGTGTCTGGACTAGCTTTAAAAGTACGAGCGATTATTTGAACTCATCTCCTTTATTTAAAACTCGGCTATCTGGTCCTAAAAACGCAGTTCGTCAGCATTGGGGATTACCCTTAATTCATGAAGGTAAAAGGGAAGAATTTTGGAGTAACTACATTTTGATATGTTCCTATTCTCTAGTGCAAGAGGTTCTAAAAAATGAAAATCGGGTTTATACTGTTTTAATCAATACACCTGAAGAAGTCATTATTGCTGGTGAAACTAAAGCTTGTGAAAGAGTTATTCAAACTTTAAAATGTGACGCTTTTCCCACATCAATTAATCATGTAATTCATTGTGAACCAATGCACTCTGAATATGATGAATTAGTAAAGGTCAATACCTTACCTATCCAAACCAATTCAAAAACAATTTTCTATTCTGCGGCAGAATACGCACCCATGAAAATTGATAGCCATTTAATAGGCAAAAATATTGCTAAAGCCCTTTGTCACCAACTTGATTTTCCTCGCTTAGTTAATCGTGCCTACAATGATAATGTCAGAATCTTTATTGAAGTTGGTGTTGGTAGTAACTGTAGTCGTTGGATTAGCGAAATTCTCAAAGACAAAGGACATCTAGCTGTATCCCTAAATAGAAGAGGTGTAGATGATCATACCTCCATTATTAAAGCCTTAGCCAAACTATTTAGTCATCGAATTGAGTTGGATTTATCACCTTTATATTCTTTGCCTAATATCAAATTTGCAGAAGATACTTCTTTATTAGATTATCAACACAAAATGACACCTATCCCTAATTATCAAAGTTTAAATAAAAATAATGCCCGTATGGCTAAAGCACACAACTTTTTATTACAGTCCCGGCAAACATCACTCCAACAACTTAGTCTCTTTCTCCAACAGCAATTAGACTTGTACAAAAAAATGGTGATACAAGCCAAAAAAGAACAGTAAAAATGGCGTTGCTGATTAAGGGTATGAATTTTAGTCTCACGCAAAGGCGCAAAGACGCAAAGGTTTGAGTTTTAAAGATTCAATTTGGGAATTTCATACCTCGATTCAGCAACGCCAAAATTTAAAGGTATGCGAAGAAAAGTAAAATCACTCAAAACTCTCTTCCTGTTCCCAGTTAAGAGTTCCCTTGCCCCAACGACAATTTTTAACGCCCACCTACTTATTCACTACAAAAATCATGTTAAAACAACATCAACAACTCAAATTTTCCCCTTCCATGAATAACAATTATCAAGGATGGCAAGGCGATTTAAATACTGTGTCCTTTGATGCAAAAAATATTAAAAATAAACTGATGAATTTGGATTCCCCTTGTTATATTCTGAATAAAGAAGGACAAATTGGTATTAGCAATGAAGGCAGTCTATCATATAGTGCTAACGGTAAAACTCAAAAGCTAGAAATGCTTTTAACTGTTCCTCCAATCGGATTTCATCAATTAGGTGATCCAGCTTTTCTAGAGTTCTACAGCGTCAAATATGCCTATATGACTGGAGCAATGGCTCAAGGTATTGCATCCGAAGAAATGGTAATTACCTTGGGAAAAGCCAACATTTTAAGCTCCTTTGGTGCAGGAGGTTTATCTCCTACCCGGATAGAAGCAGCAATTCACAAAATTCAACAAGCTTTGCATAACAAATCTTATGCTTTTAACTTACTTCATAGTCCTAGTGAACCTGCTATCGAAAGGCGTTTAATTGATTTGTATTTACAGCATCAAGTCAGAATAATTGAAGCCTCTGCATTCTTAGATTTAAGTGATAATATCGTCTACTATCGGGCGGCTGGACTGAGTTTAAATTCAGCCAATGAAATCGAAATCAAAAACAAAATTATTGCTAAAGTTTCTCGTCGGGAAGTTGCTACTAAATTCCTCCAACCTGCACCTACAAAAATTTTAACTCAATTAGTTGAACAAGGGTTAATTACTGAATTGCAAGCTAATCTTGCCGCAAAAATTCCTATGGCTGATGATATTACCGTAGAAGCAGATTCAGGAGGACATACAGATAATCGTCCACTGGTTTGTTTATTACCTTCTATTTTAGAATTAAGGGACGAAATTCAAGGTAAATATGATTATGAAAAACCTGTAAGAATTGGTGTAGCTGGGGGAATTTCTACACCGCAATCAGCCCTAGCAGCTTTAATGATGGGTGCGGCTTATATTGCTACTGGTTCTATTAATCAATCTTGCGTTGAAGCTGGGACTTCAGAATATACAAAAAAGCTCCTAGCTGAAGCAGAAATGACTGATGTAATGATGGCACCTGCGGCTGATATGTTTGAAATGGGAGTCAAATTACAAGTTCTTAAACGGGGAACTCTCTTCCCCCTTCGCGCTCAAAAATTATGGGAATTATACAGAAACTATAATTCATTTGCAGAAATTCCCCCAGATGAAATAGAAAAGTTAGAAAAACAAATTCTGCGAAAAACAATTTCTGAAATTTGGCAAGAAACATC
The DNA here is from genome assembly GCF_017355725.1 of Anabaena sp. 54. Lineage (NCBI taxonomy): Bacteria > Bacillati > Cyanobacteriota > Cyanophyceae > Nostocales > Nostocaceae > Anabaena > Anabaena sp. 54. The sequence continues at coordinate 112,800 of NZ_JAAVWA010000008.1, read as the reverse complement.
TACTTATTTATCTCAACGTAACCCAGAAAAATTAAGTAAAGCTGCCAATAATCCTAAACTAAAAATGGCGTTAATATTTCGCTGGTATTTAGGATTATCTTCCCGGTGGTCTAATACTGGAGAAAAGGGTCGAGAAATTGATTATCAAATTTGGTGTGGACCAGCAATGGGAAGTTTTAATAATTGGGTACGTGGTTCTTATTTAGCTGATATAAATAATCGCCGAGTAGTTAATGTGGCAGATGAAATCATGACAGGTGCAGCGTATTTGTATCGGATTCAAAACTTGAAAATTCAAGGCTTACAAATGCCAGAAGAGTACAGCCAATATCATCCACAAAGTAGGTTGAGTTGAGGGACAGTGTTCGCGTAGCGTGCCGAAGGCATAACCCAACATTAGCGGTAGGATAGCAAGGGGTGTTGGGTTTCGTCCATTGGTGTCAACTTAAGCTCAAATCCCTACCACATCTCGTTCCTAGTCTCTGACTAGGAATGCAGTTGATGAGGCTCTGCCTCTAATATTATTGAAGGCAGAGCCTTCTAGAATTCATTCCCAGTCAGAGACTGGGAATGAGATGACTTGAGTTCTTTGCGGGATAGAGGTTTTACGTGAACGTACCTCAACCAAACCTAAGTAGGTGAACACAATAAAACCAAACTGTGTAAAGAAATGTAAAATCGCCCAAACCCTCTTCACTCTTGCCTCTTGCCTCTTGCCTTTTGCCTTGCCATAACGACAATTTTCAACGCTCACCTACTTACATTTTACCAAAGGTTGTGATAAATATGGCTATAAATAGAAAGTTAGGACAGCTAGAAGAAACAATGGAAATCCTGAATCAACGGGCTAAAACATGGAATGTAGTTACTATTAGCCGGATTCGAGGAAATATTCAAGAAACAGTTCTCAGACAGTCTTTAAATATTATTCAATATCGTCATCCTGCGCTTAATTCTCATATTATTAACTCTCGAAATTCTTACTATTATCAGTCTAAAGGTACAGGAAAACTTCCTTTGCAAGTTGTTAATATTAGAGAAAGTCAGGAATGGGAAGCGATCGTTAATGCAGAAATGAATCAGGTAATTGATAGTAGTAAATACCTGCTGCGAGTCGTACTTGTCAAGATATTAAATCAGCAAAATATTAATTATCTGATTACAACCACACATCATGCTATTACCGACGGTTTATCAAGTGTCCAACTTCACTCAGAAATTTTAACCTACTGTCAAAAGATTACCGAAGGTAAATCTCTTCCCATAGTTACTACTTTAGAACCACTTCCACCCATTGAAAAACTATTACCCACTTGGACAAATAGTTTCAAAAGCAAACTAGGTAGAGTTGCTTTATTATTAAATATCGCACTTCAAAAATATTGGAATCAACCAAAAGCATTAAGAGTAGAAAAATATGTTCCTATTTCTCAACGTCGTTGCGAAATCATTCATAGACAACTTAGTGAAGAATCAACACGGCAGTTTATTCAGCAATGCAGACAAGAAAATACTACAGTACAAAGTGCTTTATGTGCGGCACTAATGTTAACAGTCTCCAAACAACTGACTAAAAACCATGAAGATAATATTCCAGTTAGTTGTTTATCATATCTTGATTTAAGAAGACGGTTACAACCAGAAATTAGTACAGAGAATATGACGGTTTTAGCAGCGTCTTTGATGAAATTTTATAGAATTACCAATAATACATCTTTTTGGGAATTAGCGCGAAAAGTCAAACATAATCTCAATGAAAAAATTCACCAAGGAGAAATTTTTCAAATGATATATCTAGCTAAATATTTGATAAATTTTTCTTTACTATTCCCTAATCAAGTATCTCCTACAGTCTCAGTTTCCAATCTTGGTAAAGTCAATATTCCCCATAATTATGGAGAATTAGAACTAGAGGAAATCAGTTTTGTTGGTTCTCATGCTTTATATGCAGGAATGTTTATTGTTCACGCTGCTACTTTTCAGGAAAAAATGACCCTAAATTTTGTCTTTTCTCAACCTTCACTTAATCAGCAAACTATGGAAAGACTTGTTGATCATTGCATTGATTCTATCATGAAAGTCTCATCGCGTTACTTAATACCAGTAGGTACATAAATGAATAACAATATCTCTAATTCTCTCTCAGAAAACCAAGATAACGCTACTAAAATACAAGCTTGGTTAGTTTCGGAAATTTCCTCTTTACTGGGAGTTAATCCAGAAGAAATAAATATTCGTGAACCTTTAGATAGTTACGGTTTAGACTCAGCACAAACCATAGTTATCGCTAGTAAAGCCGAAAAGTTTTTGGGATTCAAATTATCACTTATCCACCTTTGGTATTATCCCACCATTGAAGAACTTTCTCTCAGATTATCTGAAGAATTAGAAAATTCTCAGTCAGAAATTATCCAGATATAACCTCTACAAATTCTGTTTAATTACTGACAAACCAGTTTTTCCTCCTTGATTATTGGGACACTTCGCTAGATTAGGGTAGCCTAATTGAGCCAGGTGTCCTCTTTTCTAAATTCCTATTTTTAAACACGGGAGATTTTGTGATGAACGCAGCGGAAATTTTAGCAAAACTCACTCAACAAGGTGTATTATTTTGGTCAGAAAATAGCAAACTGAATATTCGTTCTCCCAAGGGTGTAATTACTCCAGAAATACAAATAGAAATAGCTAAATATAAAGAAGATATTTTAGCATTAATTCAGGAAATGAATGTTACTAATGACTATGTTCATGAACCTTTAATGCAAGGTATTAGTTTACAAACTATTGGTAAATTAATTGGTGGGTTTTCTGGAGAGTCACCCACAGGATATCAAATTCCAGTTATTAATCCTCAGTTTATGGCTGAGAACTTAAAAGTGACTTTTAGACCTTTACCGGATTATTATGATAATCAAGTTATTGTCAGATTTCGCCAACAATTAATATTTTATCTCCAAAAGCATGGGGTGAAGGTAATTCCTTGGAAAGAAGCAACAACGGAATTGAAACATACCATTAAAATTCCCGTTATTAACTGGCATAAATCTTTGAAAATGCAGAGTGTTAGAGCGGATATTGATGCTGTAATAGATGTAGAAAGACCAAATTCATGGTTAAGAAAATTAGGAATATTTGTCGCTGAAACTTGGTATAAGTTATCTTATACATGGCTGAAAGAAAAACAAAAAATGTCTGTTGTGCAAATTGCTAAGTTAAGTAGTTGGGCTGAAGATCATGCTGCCAAATATGTTGAAGATCCAACAAATACACAAGTAATAATTTTAACCGATATAGATGATGAATTTGTTAATCCACTTACACCCTATCCAGAAAAAATTCGCATTGGCATAAATACATTGGTGAAAACTTTTTCAGAAATTGTGATTGGTGTATCTCATGAAAAGTTTTCAATTCTGAATATGAATCTTTCTGATTCTAATTTTGCCCCCAATGAAGTCGAGAACTTTGCCTTAAAATCACTGATTCCCAAAGTATTTGTGCCGATTACTCCATTATTAATTAGTCGTTTTGAACTAGGGGAATATAATCCTCATTTATCAACCTATGCTGGAAAATTAATTAAATTAGGGCAAGATTTAGCATCTACAGGGTTATTTCCGGCTGGGTTTAAATTAGATGAAGTTGTTAAAAGAAAATCCCATAGAGATATTGTGAATGTCATTGTGAATGGTAGAACAGGAGTATCTTATGGTTTTGTGGCTTATGCTGAACCTCCTCATTATGTAGGGAAGCCAGAAATCACTATTGATGAATGGGATAATTTATTACCTGTAGCGGGATTTAGTAGTTATGAACTTCGCCAAAATGAACAAGGTAGACGTTATATTAAACTAAATATCAACGCCGAAAATAGATTTAAGCAAATACCTGATATTTGGCTAGTTAGTTCTCGTTCTGGTGCGAATAAAACAGATTTAAGCATTGATACTGATATTCTACGGATTGGTTTACAAGATAAATTACATCTGCAATTACCATTAGGAAGTAATGCACAAAAAGCAGATATTAAACCATCCTATGATATCTATGTGATGTTAGCCATTAGTTTAGCTGCGGCTTTATATACACCAGAATTAATTGCTAATGGTGCGCCAATTGTTCACTTTCATGGTTATCCTGATGTTGATTGGTTTCAAGAAAAGGAATATTGTGTGGGGATGAATAATCCTTCTGTACCTTGTGGAACTTATGAATCAGGGGTTTTCAACTTTTTAGGAATTGCTGATTTAGGTGATCAAATAATCAATGATGTCAATTTAATTAGCTTAGTAGAACCAGATCATGGGACAAATTTTATTGCTAATGATTTGGAGTATTTAGTAAATAGGTTAAAAGCTGGGTGTGTGACTGGACAAATTGAATTAGGTGGGAAAAATTTCCCTTCTCTGAAAAATCGCTAACAAGATCCCCGTAACAAGATCCCCGACTTCTTTAAGAAGTCGGGGATCTGATTTAGCTACGGTGTACACACAAGTTATCGAATCACCATTATTCCTCAAATTACCCCTCCCTAACCCTCCCCTTGTAAAGGGGAGGGAACTGGATTTTTATTGTTTCCCCCCAAAGCATCGGCTAGGGTGTACACACAAGTTATCGAATCACCATTATTCCTCAAATTACCCCACCCTAACCCTCCCCTTGTAAAGGGGAGGGAACTGGATTTTTATTGTTTCCCCCCAAAGCATCGGCTAGGGTGTACACACAAGTTATCGAATCACCATTATTCCTCAAATTACCCCTCCCTAACCCTCCCCTTGTAAAGGGGAGGGAACTGGATTTTTATTGTTTCCCCCCAAAGCATCGGCTAGGGTGTACACACAAGTTATCGAATCACCATTATTCCTCAAATTACCCCACCCTAACCCTCCCCTTGTAAAGGGGAGGGAACTGGATTTTTATTGTTTCCCCCCAAAGCATCGGGGGGATTAAGGGGGGTAATTTAACTTGTGTGTACACGATAGCCTTTTAGGAGAGGGCTAGGGAGAGGTAGGGAAGGGGGGTTAGGTTTCTGGAGATTATCGGTTTCATCTAATACTTTTCAAACAACCTCTTAGATGTAACAAGATCCCCGACTTCTTAAAGAAGTCGGGGATCTGATTTAGATGATAGTAGAACCGGGAAGTTCTGTAACTGGTGGTTCTCCCCAAGTTTCAATTTGGTTGAATGTATGTTTACTTAATGGATAAAACCTGATACTATCTTCAGAAGATTTTATTTGTTTGCGGAGTCTTTTTTGCAATTCACTATATTTGGTTTGATTAAGAATACATTCAAAGACTGAATATTGAACTCTTTGACCATATCCTTCTAATAAATCAGAGACTTTTTTACGTCTTTTATCACAAGTAATGTCGTATACTATTACATACAATAACATTACCGGATTTGATAAGGTTTATATAGTTTACTTGGCTGGTAAACAAAATCTTTGAAAGCCTTGATTTGCTGTGTCATTAAATCCCAACGTGGTTGTTTCTCTCCTTCAGAATTTTGGACTTCTTCTTCTAGTCGTTGCAAGAAATACTTAATATATTTAGGTCTTCCCGAATTATTTAAGTAACAACCGCTATCATGATATTCAAAATCATTGTCAATGTTCATTATTTTGGTATTGACTAACCACAGTACCAAAGAATCAATAATTGGGGCGCGAAACTCTTCAATTAAATCAGAAGTTAATGCTGCATGGCGTTCTGTTCCTTGATGTAAACAAGCATAATAGGGGTCTAATCCTTGGAGTTCAATTAGTGTTAGTAGATGATTCCATAAAATTTGATAACCAAAACTAAGCATGGCATTTACTGGGTTTCCTGGGGGACGACGACTGCGAGCTAAAAAGACAAAATCAGGATTATTTAAACATTCCCCAAAAGCGTTAAAATATTGTGCAGCACCAGCGCCTTCTAAACCCATTAAACGCTCGATAGTTTCTGCTTCCCCGGCTTTTTGGGCTAACACTTCTAAACTTTTAATAGTAATTTCAGCGGTTTGAGAGGGATTACGGCGTTGCTGACGTTGTAAAAAGGTGCGACTATTTTTTAATTTGGCTTGAATAATTGTTCTAGCTGCTATCAATTTATCAATTGCTGTTAACTCTTGTTGATAACGAGATAGGCGACGATAACCACGCTCAATTGGCATTAATCTTCCATAACAGTATCCCATCCGAGATAAATAGGCAATGGGTATATCTCGCCAAAGACAGGTACGAATGGCTTGGGTGGTAATTTGTGATTTACCAAAGATTAATATTTGTTCTAGTAGTGGTAATTGAACTTCACCATGTACTATTTCTCCTTGTTTAATTATTAAGGTTTCACCTTTGAGGCTAATATAACAACCTTGGCGAGAAACATAAAGTGTTCGCATATATATAAACTAAAGATTATGTTATTCTGAGATTTATGATTAATCTTTTGTGATTTGTGACTGTTGGGACATGATTTCTGCTATCATGGTTTTGATTTGGGATGGTTGTAAAAAACGTACAACTCTATCTCCGGCTGTGGCATTTGCAAAGGTGGCGATGGTAACTAAGATAGTATTGATAATTACTGCTGCTAGTCCTAAAGGTGCTATTAGCAAAATAATCAGTGTAATTGTCCCATTAAGAAATGCAACGGCTAAGTTCCGCACTAAGGCAGCACGATTAGAAATATACATGGTTTAGTTGGAATTCGGTATTAATTGTACTTTTTTAAGTTAAATCACACAGAAAATTTATACAAGTGATTTTATGCGAATGACGAATTTATTTATTTGCGATGATTTGTTAGCGGCGGGGTCAGGTCAATGGCGGAAATGCTGATGTTTCCGTTAACCCCGTCGATGTCTTTCTGTATAAAGGTTTCAGGGTTTTTTATTGCCTGGTTATTTTCGGAAAGTAGCCGCCAATTGATACCCCGTCGCAAATGGCATCTAGACATTAGGCACTGTATGGGTTTAGAATGATGGGTATCGCTTCTTTTATAGGAAGTGGAATTAATGGAAACAAATTGGAGGGCGTAATGTCGAATATCGAATGGACTAGAGAATCGCTTCTTTTATAGGAAGTGGAATTAATGGAAACGAGTAATACCAATCTTCCCACTGCCTGCTGCTGCATTAATCGCTTCTTTTATAGGAAGTGGAATTAATGGAAACTCTTCCTTTTCCTGAGTCTCGCTAGACCACTCGCTGCATCGCTTCTTTTATAGGAAGTGGAATTAATGGAAACGTGGAATTGACGCACTAGGAGAATTAACTTTAAATAGATCGCTTCTTTTATAGGAAGTGGAATTAATGGAAACCCAGAACCTCAAGAGAACTAACAGAAGTCAGGCTATAAGATCGCTTCTTTTATAGGAAGTGGAATTAATGGAAACTCTAGCTACAGACTCAGGCATATTTGCATAGTTTGTAAATCGCTTCTTTTATAGGAAGTGGAATTAATGGAAACTTGACAAAGTGCCACTATCTGTGCTTTGGTTCTTCTTTATCGCTTCTTTTATAGGAAGTGGAATTAATGGAAACTTTACACCCAATCCCTTAATGTTAGCTAAACCTAAATCGCTTCTTTTATAGGAAGTGGAATTAATGGAAACAGAACTCTTTTAGCTAATGCGTGCTTACCAATACATCGCTTCTTTTATAGGAAGTGGAATTAATGGAAACCTAATTGAAGGGTACAAGGCTAACGCCTAAATAGATCGCTTCTTTTATAGGAAGTGGAATTAATGGAAACATATTGATGTTTGACCCAACATTTCCGTACTCTGCAATCGCTTCTTTTATAGGAAGTGGAATTAATGGAAACTTTTCTACATTGGTCAAGAGGCGTTCGATTTCTTCGGGAATCGCTTCTTTTATAGGAAGTGGAATTAATGGAAACTGTTGTCTAACCCAAATGACTTCTTAAACTCAAACTGCTCAAACTGTTCTATCGCTTATTTACTTAATTATTCCGGCTTTTTTTACTTTTGGTGTAGCAACCCCAGCATTAGCAAGTAAAGGAAAAGCTTTTGGTAAATGTATGTCAACAGCAACAAAAGCATCTATCAGACAAGACCAAAAAGACGGTAAATGTGGTAATGAGCCAGAGATTTATTATGGTTTATGTTGTTTGGGTATAATTGGTTTAGGTGTCGCAAATGAAGGCAAATAGAATATTAAAATTAATCATTTAATTAGATCCTAGATCCCAGATCCCCGACTTCTTTAAGAAGTCGGGGATCTTTTCTTTTCAATCATCGAGTAGTAGTTTTTTGAAGTCAGTAGAATTAGGTAAGTTATGATCTAGCAAAAATTGTTGATAAATTGATTCTGACTCGATTTGTATTTTGATATATTCTATGTTAGGAAGTGTTCCTGGTCGTAATCCTGCATATTCTAAATAGCTAGAAAATTCCCATTCTCCAGGATGGTTTACTATTCCGGCTTTTACTGGATTGAGGTGAATATAGCGAGAAAGATTGACAAGATATTCAGTTTCTTGGATGTGAATACTTTGAAACCGTCCCTGAAATAATACCCCCGAACGGTTAAACCTTTTATTAATTGCCTTTGTGTAAGCAAGAGAGAGAGATTTCATGGCATCAGATAGGGTTTCATCTCTCAGATATACCAATAAATGATAATGATTAGGCATTAAACAGTAAGCAACAATATCTACTACATTTTTAATAAGATGTTCCTTTAGTAACCGGAGAAAATAAATATAATTCTCGCGTTCAAAGAAAATATCTTGACGATTGTTACCACGATTATAAATATGATAAAAGTTACCACTTTGCCAGGGAGTTTTTCTTTGGGGCATAAATAAAAATATGGGATATTCAAATTTAATAAAATTTTACCAGATATCCGAGTTCCCAGATCCCTGAGTTCCCAGATCCCCGACTTCTTAAAGAAGTCGGGGATCTAATGTCGGGGATCTAATATCTATAAACATTCACAATGTCTTCACCGATTTGTTTTAATTTATTAACTAATGATTTTGGTTTTATTACCTTCACTCCTCCTTTAAAACCAAGAATCCAGCGCAAAAGTTCCACATCATCTAAAGACCATTGAGGTAATATGACTTGAAACCGATGAGGATAGTTTTTATTTTCTGTTTTATCAAGACAAAAAATAGATTTAGGCAAAGTTAATCTCTTACCTGTGATTGGTAGAGACATTTTCATCTGTTGTGGAGGAAACCGTTTAGTTCCTTCGGCAACAAATCTAAAAAGTTCATCATTAAACCATAGTTCAATAGTGATACACACTAGAGAACGTTCTTTTTTATTAACACTCAGAAATTGCTGTTGGTCTTGGGGATTGTAACCTAAAAAAATTCCTGCACTTCCTTGAGATAGTTTTTGTAATTTTTTTAAGGCACTTTCTTGTTCTTGTCGAGAACGCACCTTTGTTTGTATTTGACCAATGAATAATCTATCTAATCGTTCAAAACGAAACAAACCATTATATTTACCTGATACACATTCATAACCCAAATACCAAGCTGTGTTAGAAAAAACAATTTGTAATGGAAAACCTAAAAAGAATCCTTCCTCATCTAGGGTAAACTTGCCACCACCACTAAAACGATTTAATTCTAATAATTGTCCTTTAGCGATCGCTTCCTCAACTTGCTGTAAATTTCTGGCTAGAGATTCTGCTGGTAAATACTCTGGGTCAATCATACTGCGATTAGCGATCGCCCGTACTGGATAAATATCACTGACCCCTAAGCGACTTTGTGCCATGCGAGTAGCAAAGGTTTCATAAATTTCCAGTGCTATCGGGTCATTGAGACTTTGTGCTTGAGACTGGAGAACTTGAAACACCTGAGTTAATTCTAGTGCTGATAAAATTGCCGTTCCTGCAAAATAACCGTCTCGCATAGAAAAATTATGTAATATTTTATATGGTTTAAGGACTTTTTCAATATCTTTACGGACAGAATCTAAAGTATTACCCTCAATAATCTCATATTCTTGCAGTGCGGACAGTAAAGTTTTTAAACTTCCTTGTCCAGAATTGGATAAAAACGGATGATGTAAGATGAACCTAATAGTTTGCAATAATCTCTGAAACGCTGGTAAATCTGAGTAGGGATGAGTTACCACAGCAACGGAAACGGTCAGAGAAACAGCGCCAGGGGAGATAGGGAGATGGGAAGGTGAAGAGATAGAATTAACACCAATGAGGGAATTTTGCTGCAACCATAGTAAATTAGAGGCGATCGCACTTTGATCTCCATAGATATTGCCATACAATCGGCTGATACAAGCGGTGATTTCTGCCAAGGAACTTGTAAACTCAGGGACTTTACCCAAAATACTGGCTAATACCTGAGTTCGATGTAAGAAAACCAGCTAAAAATGAGTATTCAAAAGGGTTAGAGGCTTTTCTGGAAAGAGCCTATATTCTCAATAAGCCTTAATTATTGAGAATTAATAGGAAACCAGCCTAGATTTAAGTAAATTTTCATAACAAAATCTAAATTTATATTACGAATACTATTTGAATACAAACTCAAAGTACCTCAGATTAGGGACAATAGAAGAGGTTTAATTAAAGAAAATTAATGATTATAACTCATGGAATTAGAAACTATTTTCTGTGAAATTGATGATTTTTGTACCTATTTTGAGCCAATATTTCAAGCTCAACTTATCCCATCCCAAATAAAAAAAAGAATTAGACCCAGCCGATTATGTCTAAGTGAAATTATGACAATAATTGTGTATTTTCATCGCTCTAGTTACCGCAATTTTAAAGATTATTACCTGAAACATATCTTCAAATATTGCCAAGGTGAATTTCCCAATTTAGTGAGTTATCAAAGATTTGTTGAATTAATGCCAAATGCTTTAATTCCCTTGATGTATTATCTGAATACACGAAAAGGACTCAATACAGGTATAAGTTTTATTGATAGTACCTCTATTCCCATTTGTCATTCTAAAAGAGCCAAGACAAATAAGGTCTTTAAAGATTTAGCTGGCTGGGGGAAAAGTTCTATTTGTTGGTATTTTGGGTTTAAACTTCATTTGATTATTAATGATCAAGGAGAGTTACTTGCGTTTCAAATTACTCCTGGAAATACAGATGACCGAAAACCTGTTCCCACTTTGACTAAGAACTTATTTGGGAAAATATTTGGAGACAAAGGATATATTTCTCAAAAACTCTGGCTTGAACTTTGGTCTAATGGACTCAAATTAATCACTCCTTTCAAGAAAAATATGCGGAATAAGCTCTTGTCCCTGGAGGAGAAATTAATGCTCCGAAAACGCTCTTTAATTGAAACTGTTAATGACCAACTCAAAAATATTTCACAACTTGCTCATTCTCGACATCGAAGTGTTACTAATTTCATGGTTAATGTTGTTGCTGCAATAATAGCTTATACTTGGCAACCTAAAAAACCTTCTTTAAGATTTGATGAAAATGAAATTGAAACCTTACCAGTTTTATTAGCTTAATTACCAATTAAATATCAATATTACCTAATAGTAAATACATTTCAAAAAATTAATTTTTTGAGAACTTTTTGGCGTGGGCTTTAATTCTCAATAACCAATACTTATTGACAGAACTGTTGCTGTTACGTACTTTTAGACTTTTTATTTACATCGAACTCAGGTGGCTAATAAACTGGGGTGAGTTGCTTGCAGATTACCAATTCCCGGATAGTTAATGATCAAGGAAATTAGATACATTAATCGCTCAAAATCCAGCAATTTACTGTAAGCATGAAAAGTAATTTGACTATTACGGTTGTTACGGTTGATTAGAGTTCGAGAAAGCTGTTGAATTTGGGTAGAGATTTGGTGAAAGTTGAACTTTGGGGACGTGACATCAACTTCCTTAACTGCTGCAAACCCTTCAGCGGCCATTGGTGGAAAATCTTGCAGCCATTGGTGCATACTCTCAATTACCACATCTGGAACTTGACGGGTGCGTTGTTGATTCCATCCTTTACAAGTTACCAAAGGGGTTTTTAAGTACCACCCCATCCATAAAACCGGGGAAGCAACGACTAATTTTAACTTTTCTAATAAATCCAGTCGCCACGCACGTTTAGCATTGGTAGCATCATAAATTACAGCATTATTTTGAGCCAATGCTGCTGTGATTTGAGAAATTACTGCTGCTTCTATATCTATCCAATCACCCTGAATAGTGGTATCCCCATAGAGTTCTTGACGAATAACATCAGTAGAGACAATGCGATAATTCCCCAACTTGGCTAATTCAGTGGCGAAAGTGGACTTACCGCTACCAGGGACACCAATCAGGATGTGACAGATAGGAGGAGTAGACATTTTCTTCGATCCTCAATAAAACTTATTTTATATTGTCTGCATTTAACAAACCTCAAAGTCTAGTGTTTTCAAGCGAATCACGAATTTATTACCACATTGCCCCAGTAAATTTCGTCATTCGCATGAACAGTAGGTTACATCCAGTTTTTTGCTGCTAAGATAAAAACACAACGTAAATCTGCTCACCTTTACATAGTCACAAATATAGACAATTTTCTTAATATATTGTTGACTTTGTAAATAAATCAGCATTTCTGACTCTTTAATTTAGCGATTAACACGAAATCTACAGTTAGATAACAAGTAATTGTTACAAAGTATTTTCATGGTTAAAAAGTTAAATAAAAAGCGTGTATAGTTAAAATCAAGCGTATAAAGGAGATACAGCTACATGAATGAATACACGGCTGTTACTTTTGCCCCAGTTCAAGGGTTTATCGAGAAATCGCGTAAACTTAGAGACTTATATGGTGCATCTCTGATTCTCTCTTATCTGAGTCAGCAGCTAGTTTTTTATGTTAATAACAACGGATTAACAGTAATTTCTCCAGGAATACCTAAGTTACAAAAAGGAATGCCTAATCGTATTCTGATTAAAGGAGAAATAAGTAAAAAAGATGCAGAAACAGTTATTCTTTCTGCATGGAAGGATATTTTAAAAGTTTGTCGAGAATGGATAGAGAAGAAATTACCTGAATATCAATATCATTGGGAACGGGAATGGACGCTTTGGGGTGGTCATACTTGGGAAGTATTTCATGGAACTGGTTGCTGTATTGAAGCCGCAATGAATGATTTAGAAACTAATAAATTATCCCGTGATTGGAGTGCTGTTAATTGGATTGGTGAGAGTTCTAGTTTGACTGGTACTGATGGAATTGCGTTTCCGGGTTTGGGGGGAGAAAAGCGTAATCCTAAAAACATGAATTATGGTGATGAAAATAAAGAAATTGAAAAATTTTATGCAAGACTAGCAGCAGTAACACAAGAAGAATCAGAAACACCGGAAGGTAAATTTATAGCAGATAATGAAAAACTGAGTATTCCCGAATTAGTAAAGCGCCTAGTTACTCGACATGAAATAGCCACAGAATTAGGGATAGAAGAACTCGACAAAAGTTTTAAAGAAATTCAACGTAAACCACAACCAGCACAACCAGAAAATAATCAAGAAAGTATACCTGGACAATGGACAGGTTGGTTTATGGGAGATGGTGATAAAGTTGGAGATCATTTAAAAGAATTAGCTCAAAAAGAAAATGGTGATGGAGAAATAAAGAACTTTAGTGATGCAATGCGTAATTGGGGAAAACAATTTGATGATAGATTCAATTTACGCAAAAAATTAGGGAGAATTGTTTACGCTGGTGGTGATGATTTTTTAGGAATTATCTATAGTAAAAATCTTGCTGAACCAATTCCAGCATTTGAAGCATATCAATGGTTATTAACATTAAATGAGACATGGAAAGAACATAAACAACCTATTAATGTTAGTGTCGGTTTTGTATGGGTTGGTGGTAGTGTTCCCCAGCGAGATGTTTTACAACATTGTCGGGAAGCGGAGAAAGTAGCCAAATCTTTAGGGAGAGATAGGGTGACTATTCGCGTGGTTTTTAATAGTGGTCAATATGTCCAGTGGACTTGCCCTTGGTGTTATTTGGATATTTTGATGAAATATCGAGATAGGGATGGTAAAACATTTTATGAGTGGGAATGTAACGGAAGAGATGAAAAATATTTTCCTAATTGGAGTCATGTTTATAATGATTTAGCTACGTTAAAAGCTCGTCATGCTTTTGGGTTGTCGCCCAATAAACACTACACAGATGTTAATAAATTCAATACAGTATTGGTTAATCTTTCTAGTTTAATTGAGTTTATAGAAATGTATTTCCCATCTTATAAAGATGAATTAACGAAAAAAGAAAAGTATATTGTATGTGGTAACAAAGATCCTCAAAAAGTTGATAGAAAAAAAGAATCAGCACCATTAATGATTAATTGGATTGAAAATTTAATTAATATTGGCTGGTATTTATGCTCAAATCAAAATAATCAGGTGTGAATTATGTTTGAATATTTAATCATTATTAAACCATTAGGGTTTATGTATGGAAGTGCAGGAGCATTTCTATCACCTGAAAATTTAGTAGGTCGTTCTGGTGCTAAATTCCCACCTGATGCTGCTGCTTTATCAGGATTGTTTTTTAGTGCTAACTTTGGAAATGACAACATTAAAAAAGAACTGAAAGAAAATTTATATACTGCTGGACCATTTTGGGCAAAAGATACCGATGAACAAAATTTTTATGTCCCGATTCCTAAATCTAGAATAATTGGTAATGATGATACTAATGAGTGGATTATCAATGAAAAAGAATATTGGGATATTCAGAATAAACCCAAAGATAAATCAAGACCAAAAATGGAATCATCCTTTACATGGCAAACAATAAAATCTTGGGATTATTCTGATTTATCAATAATTCAAAAATATCATTCTGCTAATTCACCTTGGGAATATGTGAGTTTTCTACATCCTGAAATGGAAAAGGAAGAAAGGTGTTCACTACGTAAAGATGGATTATTTTTAGAAACTGCTGTACAAATACCAGATAATATCAGTTTAGTTTACTTATCTACTTATGAATTACCTGATGGCTGGTATCGTTTTGGTGGTGAAAATCATGTTGTAGAAATTGAATCAAAACCAATTAACGATGAAACTAAAAAACTCCTACAAGATTCAATAGAAGATGCTTGTGCTTTCATAACACCTGCTGTCTGGGGTTCAAGTCGTCTTTCCCATCGTTATCCAGAACATCCAAATTTTCCCAAACCAAAACACATATTAACAGAAAAACCAGTTCCTTACCGTTACCGATTATCTGGAAGACTTGGTAGAGGACGTTATGCTGTTCCTCCAGGAACTGTTTACATTTTTGATCAATCTCTAGGTAAATCTTGGTGGGAGTGGGGTGAGTGGGAAAATTTATTTCCTGTTGAGGGATTTAGTCTTCAACGAGTAGGTTGTGGATTATGTTTACCCATAAAAATTGACAATCAATCTTTGCAAAAAGGAGCAGCGTAATGTATAAGAAAGCCTATGGAATTATTGAGACATTAGCACCAGTTCATGTTGGCGCATCAGCCGGAGAAGAAGACGGAAACCTTAATCTTATTTTCCGTGACCAATTTACCCAAACTGGTGTTATTCCTGGTAGTTCAGTTCGCGGTCGTCTTCGTGCTGATATGCGAATGTATAAACGTCTCTTAGAAAAACAACAAGAAGAAGGTAAAATATCAGAAATATCACCAGATATTGATGAAGAAATTTGGTATGGTCAAAAATCAGACTCAGGAAGTGATAATCTAAAAAATGAGGCTTTAATTAAATTAGAATATGCTTCAATTGTTTGGCTACCTGTATTTTGTCCTGGTCAACCAATTGTTTGGGTTAGTTGTCCAAGTCTTTTAAATAGATATAAAAGAATTGTTGTTATTACAGATTCTCCCCCTAAAGAATACACGGCTTCTGAACAGTTAACTGCATTAGAATCTAAATCTCAAAATAGTAGACTCAAAGATAAAAAAGTTCTATTTTTTAATTTGGGATTTTTAACAATTGATGATATTCAAGACTTAAGTAAATGGTTTCCTTTAAATAAGAAGTATCCGGCTGTCATTGTGAATGATAACGATATGGCAATGATTCATGATATGGCTTTATATCGTCAAAGTCGTGTTGCCTTAGAAGATGATGTAAAAAAGGCTAAGAAAGGAGCTTTTTTCAATGTGGAAGCATTACCTGAAGGTACGATTTTAGCTTTTCCTATTGCCATGAAACCGAGTGATAAAATCTGGAAACCAATTAATGGTAATACCAGTGGTGAAATTTATTTAGGAGGACTAGAATCTATAGGTTTTGGTCATTGTTGTTTAACAATTAAGGAGATATAAAAATGGCTTGGTATTCTTATGAATTAGATAGAGTAGCACAAGAGCTTGTTATAAATTACAAGGATGAAGACGTATTAAATGAATCACATAAAATGCGTGTCACTGCTGCTTATGGTTTAGAACGATTTTGGGGTGAACACCTGCGTTTAATTAGCAAATCGAAAGATAAACAAAAAGGTGAATATTGGTGTCACACATGGTCAACGTTGGTAGAAGTAATGAAAAATGCTGGAATTGAAGTACTTCCTACTGAACAAGCACAAAAATCTACACTACCTCCTCCTGTGCTGAAAAAAAGAATATCTTCAACTGCACGTCCTACAAAAACAGCCATAACCACATCTACCCCAATAACTGAGTTAAATATCCCTAAGTTTGGGGATGGTATAGAAACAAAGGAATATACAATTAGATGGAGACTTGTTACTAATAGTGGACAGGATGAGGGAGTAATTCGCCCTATTATTGGTGCAAAAGGGTTTCCTTATTATTCAGGTGCAAGTATGAAAGGTGCTTTCTTGCGTGCTTGCAAACAAATGTCTCTTTCAACAGAAGAAATTAAAAATTATTGTGGTGCAAAACTAGATGATGGTAGTTATAAACCTGGAATATTGCGTTTTCATGGTGCTTATCCAGTAGATATGGATTGGACAAAGAATTTGGTAGATATTATCCACTGTCAAGATGAAAAACAAGTAATTAAAGATAATAAACCAAGTGCTAATACACAAATATCACTGTATCAAGTAAAACTAGAATTTGGTATTTCTACTCGTGAATCATTTAAATCTCCAGAATTAGTTTCAGAATGGAGTCGAATTTGGAAAATATGGGAATTTGCTCTTGCTAAAGGTATTGGTTCAAGAGTTAGTGCTGGTTATGGACGTTTTCAAGAGGTTAATAGTTATGATCAATTACTACAAATTGATCTGAAAGGACAAGGTGCTACATCTAAATTAGTTGATGGTACTAAAGAATTCCGCCCTAATATGTTTAAAGCTGCTTTACGGGGTCATACTCTTCGACTACTGGGAGGATTAACTGATATAACAACTGCAAAACAAAAAACTCGTGAACTTTGGGGTGGCTTTATTGATAGGGATAATAATAAGCAAACATTTGTTGGATTATTAGGTATAGACTTTAATTTTCATCAATCTGATATTAAATGTGAAAAAGAACAAGAATTTTATCAGCTAACCAAAGGTAAATTAAATATATTATGTATGGACCATGATTTGGCTAATGAAGAAAGGATTAAATTAATTAATTTATCAAACAGTTTGGTTCAATTTACACTTTTATTTAGTGGATTTGGTAAATCATGGCGACGAGTATGTCATCAAAAATTTTATTATGATTATTTTAAAAAACCTAATAAGCCAGTAATTGGCTGTCATTGGGAGTTTATGAATGATTCTCAATTACTTTATCTACCTGTCAACCAACTTTCAGATATTGCTGTTTTTATTGATAATGTACAAAATCTTATTAAGAACTGGATACCAAACAACAAACAACGTAAACAAGGAATAGAAAGTTGGCGTGAATCTTGGTACTCTCCAAAAGTTGAAGTATGGGGACGTTTAGCTGAAGATGGAAAAAGCAAAGCTATACATTGGTTTCATGGTGATTATAATAGTGGAAATTCAATCAAGAATCCTCATCCTTTAAGTGGCTCTATGGGTCATACAGGACATATTTGGCATAGAATGTACCCACGATATATCATCAATGCTAATAATCAGATAGTACCAGGAAAGGGTTATATAGAATTATTGATAATTTTTAAGAACGAATCATTAGATGAGAAATTTTTTAATTTCTTAGCAGATAAAAATCATAGTAGTTTTGAAAAAATTTGGTAATTAGGAGATTTAATCATGGCAATTTGGATTATTACTACAGGTAACAGTGACGTACAATTAAAAACTGATGATAATTGGTGTCAGTTTTATTATAAACAAGCCAAGAAACAAGAACCTCTGAAGTTCTGCAATGATGAAGATAATAAACTTTTAAACATTCAACAGGATAACTTAACACAATTCTATCCTGTACCTGCACGAGTTTTAGGTTTAGCATATAAAAATAAATTTCAAGACAATTTTGAAGACTTGGCTTTTCCACTTCTCGATACTTTTTTTGAATATTTTAATAAAGATGATATTCATGGGCAAATAGTCAAAATCCCAAATAAAATTATTGTTTTACTCACTGATCAATCTAGTATTTTTGATACTCAACAAAAATATTCATATCCAGAATCTCCCTATTGGCAAGATACAATAGAACTTGAACCAATTTTAAAAGAATATTTTGACAGAAACCTAAAAAAGATAAATATTCAATGTGAAAAATTCTTGTTTAAGACTTTAAAACCACAATCTGATAAAGAAGGTTTAGATAATTGGGAATATACTTTATCTTTGGTTGAAGAAACAATTCACAAAGCTGTGGAGGAAATAGATTATAACTCTACTCAAGAAGAAACTGTTTATATCAGTCATCAAGCAGGAACACCAGCAATATCTTCTGCTGTACAGTTTGTCAGTTTAGGTAAATTTAATAATGTTCAGTTTTTAGTTAGCAATCCTTCTTATCATGTAAGTAAACTAGAGTATAAGTCACAACCAATTGATAGTTCAAAATATGCAAGAGGTATTCAGATTCAAAAGGCTAAACAATTAATTGAAAGTGGTTTACCAGGTGCAGCTTTAAATATTTTGGATACGATTAACATTGATGAAAATGTGAAAGAAGAGTTAATAGAATTGGTGAGATTTTTCAATATCGAAACTGAACTAGTTAAAAGTGGAAAATTTGATCCAAAATCAGCTATAGAACGGGTAGTCAAGGCTTTAGAACTTGTTAGTTGTTACTTCCAAGAGCAAAGTTATATTCAAGGTATAACTTTATTAGCTGCTGCCCATGAAACTTTTCTTAAAGCAGCAATTATTAAAGAATTATCTAATCAATATTCTTACTTTTATTTATCTGTTAATGGAAATTCCAAGCGATTACAGGTAACAAAAGTAATTGAATGGACTAGAGGAGGTTTAGGTTTTGTGAAAGATCCTAAAGATACAGAGGTTTGGGATTTAGATAATCATTTAAAAAAATTACTGGGTATAACAAATATTGAAAATATTAAGTCCTATAAACTTGATATTTTAAAACAGTTATCTTTTCCAACTCATGATCATAACTTATCTAAAAAGTTTAATAAAAATAGAGGTAAAGATGATAAAAATGATCATGGCAATTTTAGTGTAATTGGCAGTAATACAGGTATGCTGGCATGGCTAAAACAATTATCATCAAACTCATCAAACTTTACATCTTGGGATCTAATGGAATTTATAGGTCAATATGATAGAGAATTTGAAGATGATAGACGTAACCAATTAATGCACAATTTAGTTGGAGCAAAGCCAAAAGAAGTAATTAAATATTTGCTAGGTAATCAAGATAATTCAAAATATACTGATTATCCAGGTGTAATTAATGCTTATGAAAAAGAAGTTAAAGCTCCATTTTTAGAGCAAATTAAGAAATTAGGATTACCTTATAAAGAAAGTGATTTACGGAAACAATTAGAAGAAATAGCTAGTAAACTACGTTGAATCAACAACAAGATCCCCGACTTCTTAAAGAAGTCGGGGATCTGACTCTAAACCGTATGTTTTTCTTGAATGATAATGATGTCATCTATTGTACTTGACTAAAAATTACCGTAAAAGTCATACAGTACAAGACTTTTACCCCTGAACTACTATATGCCGGCTAGATAAATGTCCATCTTTGCGCCGTTGGGGGAGAATTGTGGCAGGATGGAAAGAAGCCTGTGCAACATCACAGACTTGTAAGGGTGTTGTTTTGCAGAAGAACCCGTCAAGAAGATTGTTAGTTTCGCACTGTCAACGAAAAATTTGGCGGAAGGGATATACTATCCTCTGAATGTTAGTAAATTGCAGAACAAGCTATAGCGGTTGTCAGTTGCATGAAAACATCCAGTTATCATCACACTGATTTGCCTTCATGACTTTTGATGCCTGTTCCCCGTCCTCGGCTACATATACTCCCCACCTTGACTAGGAAATGAATCCAGAAAACTCAGAAACTTACATAAATCATCCAACTTGGGGTTTACTCTATAGGATCTGTATGGTTGATGAGAACCAGGATCTGTTTACCACACTCTACGCCCAACGTTTATTTTTTTTGGTAACAACTGAGCTTAAAGTCCTGAAATTTCAGCCAATTGGCCGGACTGAGGCTAGGATGATGCTGGAAAATCGCTTACGGACTTTGCGCCGCAGTGGTAATTCTCAAGAGTACGAGCAACTTCAAGGTGTATTTCAGCGCACATTCCAATGAGTAGTTTAATTAGCGATCGCTTCGCTCACATACACGCCTCACTCCCATCTACAGTGAGGTTGATTGCTGTTACGAAAAGAGTATCTACTGAATTAATGCGGGAAGCATACACCGCAGGAATTCGTGATTTTGCTGAAAGTCGCATCCAAGAAGCTGCCAGTAAACAAGCCGAATTGCAAGATCTAGCGGATATTACCTGGCACTTGATTGGACATCTCCAAACCAATAAGGCGAGAAAAGCCTTAGAACTATTTTCATGGATTCACTCCGTTGATAACTTGCCACTGGCACAACGCTTAAATATCCTAGCGGCAGAACTGGGAGTGAATCCAAAGGTATGCTTACAAGTCAAAATTCTCCCCGACGCAAATAAATCTGGTTGGATGGTTCCAGAATTATTGGCGGACTTAGCAGCGCTTAACCAATGTCAAAATCTACAAATTCAAGGTTTGATGACAATTCCGCCTCAAGGGTTGGCGGATGCAGAAATTTTAACAGTATTTAATACTACGTATGAATTAGCACAAACCATCCAATCACAAAATTGGCCAAATATTACCATGCAGCAATTATCAATGGGTATGTCTGGGGATTACCAGTTGGCAGTGCAAGCAGGAGCAACAATGGTACGATTAGGTACAATCTTGTTTGGTGAACGAGCTTAGACATAGCTGTAGTCATACTTCCAGACGGCATGATTAACAATCGTTTGCGAATTTACTACCAAGTATTGATAATTGTCAAAAAATATAATACTCTCATAAGTAATTCTTAATTGCAAAGGTGGTCATACCCCCCTTTATTTTTAATGATCGTTAGGCTACAATTTTAACTCAATGTTACAGATTCGTTAATGTGCAGGCGTTAACATCAATATCTGTTAATAATTGGGAATTTGTACTAAAGGGTAAAATCAGTAGTACGATTGCTACGTCAAACATCTACTATAGTTACGACTACTGCCTAGAAGGAACTTTAATGTAACTTATAGCCAGGAAAATTAGGGGAATTTTAATCTGGGAGCATACAACATGAGCAATATATTTTCTAAACTCAGGGATTTTGTAGGGTTGAATGAACAGGTAGAATACGAATACTACGAAGAAGAAGCTGATACAGCCAATAATTATCAGAATATCTATCAACAGGAAAATCCCCAACCAGCCCCACAGGAAACTACTCCTCCAAATCGGCGTTGGCGGGAAAATCAACCTAACAGTACAGAAGAAGTAGCTGCAACAGTATCTAAACCTATGAGTAACGTTATTGGTATGCCAGGCGCAATTAATGGAATCTCTGAAGTTCTAGTCCTCGAACCTCGCACGTTTGAAGAAATGCCCCAGGCGATTCAAGCCCTCCGGGAGCGCAAATCAGTAGTATTGAACTTGACCATTATGGACCCTGATCAAGCTCAACGTGCAGTTGACTTTGTTGCTGGTGGTACTTATGCGTTAGACGGACATCAAGAAAGAATTGGTGAAAGTATCTTCTTGTTTACCCCCAGTTGCGTGCAAGTTAGCACTCAAGGCGGTTTGATACATGAAGTACCTATCAACCAAGCCCGTCCCGCCCGTCCCGCAGCTACAGCAGCAACGACCGCTTGGGGAAATGAACCCACTCGGATGGCACAGTAAGGTAAATTAGTCATTAGTTCTGACAATTAATTGACCACTAGTGACTAATGAAATGAATATAAAATTTGGCTTAATTGGCGGTGGGGTAATGGGAGAAGCTCTATTATCCCGCCTTATTACAAGTAGCATTTATCAAGGCTCAGAAATCATCGTCAGTGAACCCCAAGCTGAACGCCGCAGCTATTTAGAACAGAAATATGGGGTAGTTGTGACAACGGATAATAGTCTAGTGTTAGGGGCAGCGAAAACAGCGGTGATGTTGGCAATCAAACCCCAGATATTTACGGCTGTAGCCCAAGAATTAGCAGATATCCTACCAACAGAACATTCACCCCTGATCATTTCCATACTAGCGGGGGTAACTTTAAAACAATTAGAAGCAGCTTTTCCTCAAGTTCCCATAATTCGCGCTATGCCGAATACCCCCGCCACAGTGGGTGCAGGAATAACAGCAATTTCTTTAGGTGCTTATACTCATCCTCATCACCAACAAACAGCACAGCAGATTTTTACCGCTGTGGGGGAAGTAGTGGAAGTACCGGAAAGCCTGATGGATGCGGTGACAGGATTATCCGGTAGTGGACCGGCTTATGTGGCATTGATGATTGAAGCCTTAGCTGATGGGGGTGTGGCTGTGGGTTTACCAAGGGCGATCGCTAAACAACTAGCTGTACAAACGGTCTTAGGAACAGCAAAACTGGTACAAGAAACCAAAATTCACCCCGCCGAACTCAAAGATCAAGTTACCAGTCCCGGTGGTACAACTATTGCCGGTGTCAGCACCTTAGAAAAAGCTGGTTTTCGTTCCGCTGTTATCGAAGCTGTTAAAGCCTCGAAAGAACGCGCTCAGGAATTGGGGAAGGGATAACAGGGGATGGGGGCGTTGCTGATTAAGGGTATGAATTTTAGTCTCACGCAAAGGCGCAAAGACGCAAAGGTAAGAGTTTTAAGTACTTATCAATTTTGCTATACAGAGACTATTCTTGCCTCTCCTAACCTCTGGATGGGCGCAGGCCCTGCGCCCCTACCTCCTGCTATCCGCAAGCCCTAATTAGGGATTGTTAAAGGCTGAGTTTTTTGAACTGCTGGTGTTTCCTCTGGTGTAGATTCTACAGAAGGACTGGGCGCTGATTTGGGAATCATAAATTGTTGCCAAGTTCTAATTTGTTCTTGAGCATCAGTATAAGCACTACTACCACGAGGAATTAAATTAGCTGTATCAATGGCTTTGGCAACATCAACCTCACTTTGAGAACGTGCCATTTGCAACAATTGTTGACTCCATTGGTCAATGGCAATATTGACATCTAAACGCAAAGTGTTACGACTAGATACCCGATTTGCCAACTGAATAGCTTGAACTAAAGCTTCTGGTGTGCCAGTAACTGCAACTTGCTTGGCTTTTTGCCAACTTTCTTTGGCGCGAATTTGGTCTTGCCAAGTATCTATAGAGGATTGAGCTTCACTAGATAAAGCGCGTCCTGAAGAGGCGATTTTTTGAGCTTCACTAATAGCCGTTGTCAAATTACCACTGTCGGCTAATGCCCTGGCTTGATCTAAGTACGGTTGATCTTGAATGCGCTCAATTTTGGCTGTCCATAGCCTAATCTTTTTTTTGGCTTCTGGATATAATGCCCGTCCAGAGCGAATTTGATTAAGTTCAGCGATCGCTGTTTGTAATGAGATAACATCCTCGTTAATAGCTATTTGTTCCGCCCGATCTAAATATGGTCTATCTTCAATAGACTCCACCTGGCCACGCCAACGACCAATTTCTTGACGGGCTTCTGTAGCCCGGGGATTATTCCCAGGAATTAATTGTACTTCCGAAATCGCTGCTGTTAAATCATTAACAGTGCCTTGACTAGCGAGATTCCGAGCTTTTTCTAACCGAGAAACATCTTGAATTTCTAATTGCCAACGGGCAATTAATTGTTGTGCTTCATTATAAATATCCCTAGAAGCATCTATTTGTTGAGCTTGAGAAATAGCCGTTTCTAACCCAGCCGTAGTCCCAATAAAAGCACTTCTTTGGGCTTCACCCAAAACCATAAAATCATCAACTTCAGCTTGCAATTCAGGAATAGGGGGAATTTGTCGGGCAATTTCCAAGGCTTGATCAGCATTTCGCTCTTTCATTTTAGCCTGTGCTAATTTGAGCATTTTTCTAGCAAACCCAGATATTAACTCTTGGGCTTTTTGATACAGATAACTATCTGGTTTAATCGTTTCAGCCAGTTTAATAGCTTTAAGTAAACTATCTAAATTGCGATTATTTGCTAAATTTTCTGCTTTGTAAAGTTTATCCCCATCTTCTCGCGCCGTAACAATAATGTTATTTAATTGATCATATTTAGTGCTTGCCCAATATTTATTATTGACCCGTAGCAATCTAGCCGTGAGCATAAAAGCTGATTGCCAATGTCGTTGGCGCAATTCTTTTTCTGCTTCTTGGTAAATTCCTTCCGCCTTTGACCAAATCGTTTGCCACTTTTGAATTTGCTCTTCTACTAGTTCACTAACCTTCACGTCAGTAGGAATTTTTCGGGCTGTAGCGATCGCTTCCTCCAAATTCCCCGCTTGGAAACTCTCATCCGCCAACCTGAGAACATCCCGTGACCATTCCTCTAAAAGACGATTAATTTCGCCCCGCAAAGGATGATTTTCTGGTAATTGTTTAACCAGAGTAATTGCTTGGAGCAAATCATTAATAGTTTGCTTAGAAGCCGCCAACTGAGCGCAGTGTAGCCTTACTGACGCACTAGCTAAAGGCCAAAAAATTTGTGGACAATTAGGAGCAGTAGGTAACTTAAACAGGATGGATAAAGCTAGAAAACCCATGCTTCCAGGAATTAAAGTTAATACTGCTGCCCAAACTACCCAATTTTTAGTCCAGCGCGGCATTTTCTCAATTAAAACATTGAGATTAAAAGTAGGTTCTGAATTATCATTTATAGCCAAAACATCGCCATCTTGCTTTTTTTTTTGCTTCATAGACTGAGAATGAGAACCAATAGCAGCGGTATCAGCAGTTTGATTATTTTGTATGTAGTTAGGCTGAACCCCAATTGGTTCTCCCGCTTGGTCTGAAGACCAATTATCTGGAATATCCCGCTCTGTCATTGCTCACACCACACTAATTGAATAGCGATATGAAAGTAGATAGATCAATATAGATAATTTTATGTTTGCTATCCTCACTTTCCTATCTAAAAAACCGTTTAAAACCCATCCCTAACATTACTGTTTTTTGGGTTGAGTATGACTGGTGACATTAATCAGAAATTAAAGATTCTCTTTGTAGATCTCCAATTAACTGAGTTAAATCATCACTACTTGCTTGATAGATATTACCGCAAAAGTCACAAGTAGCTTCTGCACCATCATCTTTCACAATCATGTCTTGTAGTTCCGCTTCTCCCAATATTTTCAGCGCCCCTAGCACCCGATCAAAAGAGCAGCCACAATGAAAGCGTAACATCTGACTTTCAGGAAATATGTTCAATCCCATATCTCCTAACAAATCGTTAAAAATTTCCGTCAGTGTTTTACCTGCTTGCAGTAATGGCGTAAACCCAGATAAAGCCTCAATCCGCGATTCTAATGTAGCCACTAGCTCCTCATCCCTAGCAGCTTTGGGTAACACCTGGATCAAAATTCCTCCCGCTGCCGTTACGCCCTGTTCTCCCACAAATACACCCAAAACTAAAGCCGAAGGAGTTTGTTCAGAACTTGCCAAGTAGTGAGCAACATCATCACCTATTTCCCCCGAAACAAGTTCTACTGTACTAGAGTAAGGATAACCATGACCGAGATCGCGGACTACATATAGAAAGCCTGCACCTACTGCCCCACCAACATCTAGTTTACCCTTATGATTAGGTGGCAACTCCACGGACGGATTACCGACATAACCCCTAACCGTACCATCTAATCCTGCATCTGCCAATACACCACCTAAAGGACCATCGCCCTTAACGCGAACATTCACCCTAGAACCTGACCGTTTCATACTGGCAGCCATCAACAAACCAGCAGCCATAGTTCTTCCCAATGCTGCTGTTGCCACATAGGATAGTTTATGGCGTTGTCGAGCCTCTTCTGTTAACCGGGTACTAATCACACCTACAGCTTTAATCCCACCATCCGCCGCAGTCGCACGAATTAATTGATCTGCCATGAAAAACCTGACAATTCTTTACAAGATGACTTTTTTATTTTAGATTGTTTCGAGTCAGGAGGTAGGGGCGCAAGGCCTGCGCCCATTCAGGAGTATGGCTAAAGCCACGCTATGCTTGATGCCTCCGGCTCCAGCAGGGATACGGCACACTACGTGAACGCTATCAGGAGTGAGAAAGAAGAAAGAATTAAGTAGAGGCGCAAGGAAGGGAAATATTCCTTTGTAACTGACCAATTACCAATTACCAATCACCAATTACCATGCTAGGTACATTTCAACAAAGCCAAATTCGTATCGAAGTTACAGCATCAGCCGATGCCATTCATGACAGTATTTTGCATCCTGCCGAACTAAAAAAATGGCTATTGGGGCAAAGTTTTCCCCCAGAAATGCCCACAGAATTACCACCAGGATTTGAGTTCACCACCTGGGCAGGACCAGTCTCCATTCATCACCAAGTAGACGTAGTAAAACCCAATTGTTTGCGCTTAATACTCAGTGGAGGCATTGACGGCTTTCACGAATGGTACTGGGGTGAAGGCTGGGTACAATCCCGCATAGAAGGCATATCCATGTTACCCCTAAACTTAGGACAAACCCTGAGTTTAGTCAGCTTACGCCAATTCTTAACCACAACCAAGTAATTTTTCTATTCTTTGCGCCTTTGCGCCTTTGCGTGAGAAAAGTATCACTTAACAATCAAATACATCCATAAAAGCACTCCTCCCGTCGCCAAAAGGCAGATAATTCCTGTCAACCCCGCGAGGGGTTTTTTATTGATCCCTGTCACCCATGTAGGAACTTGATCTGTGTAGGTAATTAATCCCGCTGTATCTATGGTAGCGATCGCCCATACCCAACCAGCATGAAGTCCCCAAGCAATCCCTAAACTATTGCCATCAGCTAATCTAGCTAATACTAAGACCATACCCATTAGCCATAATCCAGGCAGTTGAGGAAGAGTTTCTTTTTGTTCCCATACCAAATGTAAGACAGCAAAAACCAAGCTAGAAATAATTGCAGCTAACCAAATTGGATAATTTTGTTGTAACTGAGTGAATAAAAAGCCCCGAAATACAAGTTCCTCTATTCCCCCCACAAACAAAGCCACTAGGGAAATCGTCAATAAACTAGATGGGATTAACTTGATCTGAGATTTTTCTAAATAGCACCAACCGGCGAGAATTTGCCCAAAAAACACTATAGCTAGACCCAAAACACCCAAGCTAAAACCCAGTAATAGAGAACCAAAAATAGAAACCTTCCCCACTAATCCATAATCAGGGAAAGAAGCCAATTTCAACCCTTGAAATCCCCAGAGAATTAGAGGAACTAATAAATAAAGAGATACTAATAAAGGAATTTTTTGCTCTGGTTGTAAAGATTTGTGTATTTGCCAATTCAAAGTAATGGCTAAAACTGCTACCAATGGCAACCAGCAACCTATCCAAACAATAAAAAAAGCCATGACCAAAAATACTGGCGTATCTTTGAGAAACTCCAGCAAAGTATGGACTGATGAATCTAAAAATGACAGTGGAATAGACATAAAAAACATGACTAACTTCCTGCAACAACAGATTTCTTGACGAATAATCAAGACTCTACTAGAATTTGTGACTCATGGAAGAGGTCAAAACGTTTTTTATGTCTTATCCCACTGCAATTATTTAACCACAGCTACTAATTAGCGGTAGCTCTAGGGATAAATTCATGAGAATTTACCTTAAACTTATCCCTGATAGGTGAAAAAATTTATTCTTCTGCATCTGATTCATCAGCATCATCAGACTGGATTAATTGTTTATCACTTTCACCAAGCTGAATCAAGTGAATATGTTTGTAACCGAGTCTAATTTCAAATTCGTCACCGGGCTTTAGGTTCATTGCTTTGGTGTAGGTTGCACCAATCACAATTTGACCATTTTGATGAACACTGACCCGGTATGTCGGTTCGCGTCCACGTCCATCTTTTGGTGCTTCTGGGCTGAGGGGAATGCCTCTAGCTGACAATAAAGCATCATAAAAGTCTGTTAAGTTAACTCGAACTTGACTATTTTTAGTAACGGTGTAATAACCACATTGCTTTGCTCTTTCTCGACGTGGCAAGGTGGAAAGTTCTTTAACTTTCGCCAGCAATGTTTTTCCGGTTAATGGGGCAGTTGCAGTTTCGGTCATTATGCTCTTAATTTTCCTTAATCTCTTCAAATTGATAGCGTAGCATGGACTTAGCCATTTCAGAATTTTCTTGTGTGTCTAGTATTGAGCAATCAGCGCAACTGGACTTCAGAAGTCAACAAAACATGAGGGTGATGGGTGAATTCCTGCTGATATGTCAGCAACAGAAGACTCTATTACAGTTGTCCATAATAGGTTTGTAAGTCATAGTTGCCACAGACATTTATTTCAGTAATTTTACGGCTTTTTTAACCATCATTGGCCATCGGAAATTAAATTATTTTCTCTTTGGTCACTGTTGTAACGGTGTAACTTCAAGCCACCTTTACAAGTCAGGTTAGTTCTACTCCAAAAAAGATAAAGCAGTCCGGTCTTGGGGTTTCCCCAAATGGAGGAACTGCCGCGTAGAGCCAATAAATTACAGGTTTTTCACATTCAGCGCTGCTTTTCTCTTGCCTTTGAGTTATAGGAATAAAGACAGCATAGGATTTATGTGTGGTCTGATGGACATACACCCTTTTATTTTGCCAGTAGAGACGTGAATTTTCTAGTCTCTACATTACGAAGAAACAAAAGAAGTGTTAGCCGTGCTTATGCGGCTATTCTGATTTTGTTAGTTCGTAATTTTCTATTAAATACTAGCATGAAATAATAATAGCAAAATATTTTTTGAATTTAAAATTCATATTACAACTAAATTTTGATCTAGATCCCTGGAGTTGAGCCGCTAAAATCCAGGCGAGATTTTCCTCAAGCTTGATACTGTCGGGAGGATGATACCAGGACTTTTATAAAAGTTAATCTAATTTAGACGTGCTTTCTATGAGTGAGTCAGTTAAATTCTAGAGTTTCTATGGCTTCACTCCAGGAGCTATCTGGGACTATAAACAAAAGGCGGGGTGAAAAATCCCTGCTGTTAATCATTATCAGATTCAAAGCTGCGATTAGATTATCTACGTCTGTCTATGGGAAGAATAAATTTACCATATCTCCGGGATATTTGATAGCCACTCTTCTGAGATTTTCCCTGGCTTTAACATTTATATATATGTAAGGATGTAGAATTTTTATAGCTAGGGCTTGACGAAAGAAGTATTAAGTGTAAAGGATCAAGGGTGAAGGCTGCCGTCAACTCAAGCGGAAGAGAAAATCTATTTTTATACTTTACGCCTCATACTTCATCCTTCCCTAGTTTCATGATTTTTGAGGTAGGTAAGGTAAGACAGAAGATTTGCACCCAAGATTTGGATTGATCATCATGGAAGTTATTTTTAAGATTACTCGACAAGAAGAAAATTCTCACCCTGTTTTCAAGTCTTACGTTTTGGAGGTAGAACCAGGTAATACTATCCTGGATTGTCTCAATCAGATTAAGTGGGAACAAGATGGAAGTTTAGCATTTCGCAAAAATTGCCGCAATACAATTTGTGGTAGTTGTGCTGTGCGGATTAATGGGCGTTCTGCTTTGGCTTGTAAGGAGAATGTGGGGAGTGAACTGGCTAGACTGGAGAAAATATCATCATCTGCAAATCAGCCTCAAACTACTCCAGAAATTACAGTTGCACCTTTGGGGAATATGCCTGTAATTAAAGATTTGGTTGTGGATATGAATGGTTTTTGGCATAATTTGGAGACGGTTGCTCCCTATGTGAGTACCGCAGCTAGACAAGTTCCTGAAAGAGAGTTCTTGCAAACGCCTCAAGAGCGATCGCTTCTTGATCAAACGGGCAATTGTATTATGTGTGGAGCTTGTTATTCTGAATGTAATGCTCTGGAAGTTAATCCTGATTTTGTTGGTCCCCATGCTTTGGCTAAGGCATATCGCATGGTGGCAGATTCCCGCGATAGTAATACAGAACAAAGATTAGAAACCTATAGCACAGGAACTCAAGGGGTTTGGGGTTGTACTCGTTGTCTTTATTGTGATTCGGTTTGTCCGATGGAAGTTGCCCCATTAGAACAAATTACGAAAATTAAACAGGAAATTCTGGAGCGTAAACAAGCTGATGACAGTCGGGCAATTCGTCATCGTAAGGTTTTAGTGGATTTAGTTAAACAAGGTGGTTGGATTGATGAACGCCAATTTGGGGTTCAAGTGGTTGGTAATTATTTCCGCGATTTGCAAGGTTTACTCAGTCTTGCACCTTTGGGCTTGAGAATGCTAGTTAAGGGTAAATTTCCTCTTTCTTTTGAACCGTCCCCAGGAACTCAGGAAGTGCGATCGCTCATCGAATCTGTACAAAATAGTGATTAGTCAGTTGCAAAAGAATGTTTCCCTTTCTTGCGCTACTTATTTCTTAATTCTTCTTTCTGACTCCTGACTTCTGAATGGGCGCAGGCCCTGCGCCCCTACTTCCTGGATTAACTTGGCTCTTGGGGAATGTTCAATTTTCGCCCAAATCGGTCGTAAACCAAAATATCCCATTGTCCATTATTACTATACTCAAAGGCGATTCTACTACCATCAGCACTAATTGTTGGATTGCGGACTTCTCCTTGCACATCACCTGCTAAATTCCGTGATTGACGCACATCTCGATCATAAAAAACAATTTGTGTTCGTCCTTGACGACTAGCAGCAAAGACAATAAATTTGCCATTGTCAGAAGCCGCAGGATGGGAAGCAATTGTATCAAAGGAATTTAAGCCGGGTAGGTCTACTAAATTACGAGTCAATGTATCAAACATATATACATCTTGACTGCCTCGGCGATCGCTTGTGAATACAATATATCTTCCAGAAATTTGCGGATTTAATTCGGACGAGAAGCTATTTAAACTCCTTCCCCCGGAATCAAATGGGTAAGTGAGTAAACGCGGGTAGCCAAAACACCCAGTTAACAGAGTTGAGCATAAAACTAAAATTATTGATAATTTATAATTCATAGAATGTTAAGTAGGTTGGCGTTGAAAATTGTCGTTATGGCAAGGCAAAAGGCAAGAGGCAAAAGGCAAGAGGCAAGAGTGAAGAGGCAAGAGGCAAGAGGCAAGAGGCAAGAGGCAAGAGTGAAGAGGCAAGAGGCAAGAGGCAAGAGGCAAGAGTGAAGAGGCAAGAGTGAAGAGGGTTTAGGCGATTTTACATTTCTTTACACAGTTTGGTTTTATTGTGTTCACCTACTTAAATATTTTTGTCCAATTACTTAACCTTGCACTTTTTTGTTCTCAAAATCAGCGAGACCCTTACTGAGAGGCGGTTCTAGCTTTACTCAGCAAGCCCTACTTATCTTTGCCCATTTCTAAAATTCTACTGGCGACTGGTTCTATTACCGGAGTTACTGATAGACGATTGCCTTTTTTCACTACTAATAATTCATCATCATTAAACTCAGCTTTGAGTGTTGATAGTGAAAGAGGATGATTAAAAATTTCGACAAATTCCACTTTTACAGTTTGCCAACGGGGGGATTCAAGACTTGATTTAGCATCATAATATTTACTATTTATATCAAATTGTGTTGGGTCTGCAATACCTGTTTCAACTATCCGCATTAAACCAAAGATACCGGGTGGTTCAGTGTTGGAGTGATAGAAAAATGCTAAATCTCCTATTTGCATTTGCTTCAAGAAATTCCGGGCTTGATAATTACGTATACCGTCCCAAATCGTCTCACCTTGCTGTTGTAAGTTTGTAATACTATAAACTGTTGGTTCTGACTTCATTAACCAATAATTAATTGTATTCATTTAAGTAGGTTGGCGTTGAAAATTGTCGTTATGGCAAGGCAAAAGGCAAGAGGCAAGAGGCAAGAGTGAAGATGAGATAGATGTGTGGGAATTATGGATATCTAACAAGGCAAAAGGCAAGAGGCAAGAGGCAAGAGTGAAGAGGGTTTGGGCGATTTTACGTTTCTTTACACAGTTTGGTTTTATTGTGTTCTCCTACTTAATAATTAATTCCATAATTGTAGAGACGTTACAGAGAACGCCTCTATATATACTAACTTGCTGCTAAATTACCCCAAGCAATATAAGGTAGTTTTGCTGCTGTTGCTTTTACCTGTTGGGCATTTGCTACTAACTGTCCGCAAGCGTCCCAAGTTCCGCTAATAAAAGTGCTTCTTGTGCCTTCACTAATCATAACTGAGGCAGTAAAATCACCAAGTTGCACTTGCAATTTTTCCAAATCTATGGTTTTAACTGCTTGAGGATTGGTAGTAACTAATTCTTGCAGATGTTTG
Organism: Anabaena sp. 54; assembly: GCF_017355725.1. NCBI lineage: Bacteria > Bacillati > Cyanobacteriota > Cyanophyceae > Nostocales > Nostocaceae > Anabaena > Anabaena sp. 54. Next base: position 79,970 of record NZ_JAAVWA010000008.1, on the reverse strand, counting down.
ACTACTTTCTCATCAGCAGTTACGCATGGTATCCCCATTGCTACGCAGTTACCAAAGAAGATTTCGGCGAAGCTTTCACCAATTAGGGCTTTAATTCCCCATTTTGCTAGAGCTTGGGGTGCGTGTTCTCGTGATGAACCACAGCCAAAGTTGCGGTTAACTATGAGAATTTTTGCGCCTTGATATTGGATTTGATCAAATGGGTGTTCACCATTTAAGGCTTTTCTGTCGTCAACAAATACGCCTTCTCCTAAGTCGTCAAAGGTGATGGCTTTTAAGTAGCGGGCGGGGATAATTCGGTCGGTGTCTATGTCGTTACCAATGAGGGGAACGGCGTTACCGGATATTTGTTTTACTTCACTGACCATTGGTAATTGGTAATTGGTAATTGGTAATTGGTAATTGGTAATTGGTAATTGAAAAAACTCTTTTCTGTCACCTGTCACCTGTTCACTGTCACCTACAGTAGTTCACGCACGTCGGCGATTTCGCCTTTGATGGCGGCTGTGGCTACCATTGCAGGACTCATTAATAAGGTGCGACCGGAGGATGATCCTTGTCTGCCTTTGAAATTGCGGTTGGAGGAGGAGGCGCTGATTTGTCTGCCTTGGAGTTTGTCGGGGTTCATAGCTAAACACATGGAACATCCTGGTTCTCTCCATTCAAAACCGGCTGCTTGGAAGATTTTATCTAGTCCTTCGGCTTCGGCTTCTTTTTTGACTCTTTCTGAACCAGGAACTACGAAGGCTTTTATACCTTTTGCAACTTGGCGACCTTGGGCAATTTTGGCGGCTTCTCTCAGGTCGCTGATGCGTCCGTTGGTGCAGCTACCAATGAAGCAGACATCTATTTTTGTGCCTTGGATGGGTTGACCGGGATATAAGTCCATGTAGCGATATGCTTCTTCGGCGATGAAGCGGTCTTCTTCTAGGAGTTCTGCGGCTGTGGGGACTTTTTCATCTACGCCAATTCCCTGACCGGGTGTAATTCCCCATGTGACTGTGGGGGGAATATCTTCGGCATTAAATACTACGATATCATCGTATTCTGCATCAGCATGACTACTGAGGGATTCCCACCAAGCAATAGCTTTTTCCCAGTCTGCACCTTGGGGAGCAAAGTCTCTATTTTGTAGATAATCGTAGGTGATTTGATCGGGGTTGACGTATCCGCATCGCGCCCCACCTTCTATGGCCATGTTACAAACGGTCATCCGTTCTTCCATGTTCATCTGGGTAAAGGTTGTACCAGCAAATTCGTAAGCGTAGCCTACGCCACCTTTTACGCCTAGTGTGCGGATGATGTGCAATATTACGTCTTTGGCGTAAACTCCGGGTTTGAGGTTGCCGTTAACTTCGATTTTGCGGACTTTGAGTTTTGATAATGATAGGGTTTGAGAGGCGAGAACGTCTCTAACTTGGCTTGTACCGATACCAAAGGCGATCGCACCAAATGCACCATGACTTGATGTATGGCTATCTCCACAAGCGATGGTCATTCCTGGTTGTGTTAGTCCCAATTCAGGGGCAATGACGTGAACTATTCCTTGATTTCCTGAACCAATATTGTAAAAAGTTATGCCATTTTCTTGACAACTCTTTTCTAATGCCTGAATCATTTCTTCGGCCATGCTATCCATAAAGGGACGAGCTTGGTTTTCTGTGGGAACGATATGATCAACTGTGGCTATTGTCCGTTGTGGAAATAATACTTTTAAATCCCGCTCCTTGAGCATTGCAAAGGCTTGGGGACTGGTAACTTCATGAATAAGATGTAGTCCAATAAATAGTTGTGTTAATCCTGATGGTAATGTACCAACGGTGTGTAAGTCCCAAACTTTGTCAAATAGTGTACCCTTGCTCATACATCAATCTACATTAAAGGAGTCGGACTTTCGATTGTATCAGAAATTTGGTGGCAATGGAATTTTAGAAATCTAGCTGCTGATAGTGGTTAACAAAAAAAATATATGACGGGTTGTCATATTTGGCATTGATTGTATTTAAAATGAAATGAGAACAATAAACATACTTCCACAGGACAGAACCATGAAATCTATCGCAGCAACTTTGCGACGCTTGAGCCTAGCTGTATTAACAGTTATTGTAATTTTTGGTAGCTTTGCGGTATTCACTCCTACTGCATCTGCGGAAACATATACAGTTAAACTGGGCAGTGATAAAGGTCTGTTAGCCTTTGAACCCAAGAAATTGACTGTTAAAGCCGGTGACACAATTGTTTGGAAGAACAACAAAGTTCCCCCCCACAACGTTGTCTTTGATCCTAAGAAGAATCCTACCGCAGATGCTGAGTTAGCAAAGTCTTTGTCCCACAAGAAGTTATTAATGAGTCCTGGACAAACCGAAACCACAGTTATTCCTGTTGATGCTGCTCCTGGTACATACACATTCTACTGTGAACCTCACCGTGGTGCTGGCATGGTTGGTCAAGTCACTGTTGAAGGTTAATATATAGCCACGAACCATCCTTGTTAATGTACAGGGATGGTACAGTAGCTATCAGTAAATCAAAAAGCTTACTTAGGGTTTGCTGAATAAGTTGTCTGTGAGGGTAGGGAACAGGGAACTCTTAACTGGGAACAGTTTCAACTATCTGGATATCCTCAATTTTCCAAATCCGACCCAGGAAAATGCACCGATTTTGAGACACCATCAGCCAAAACCTTGCACTTTTTTGTGATAACAATCCGCGAAACCCTTATTAATAAATGGTTTTAGCTTTATTTAGCAAGCCCTACTTAATATACTAAACACGGGTGAGATTTAAACTTTTGCCAAATGACAAAGAACCCAGACGTGTAGTAGGGGTAAAGCAAAAGCTGATATGTGTCAACTTAAGCTCAAATCCCTACCACATCTAGTTCCTAGTCTCTGACTAGGAATGCAATTGATGAGGCTCTGCCTCTAATATCATTGAAGGCAGAGCCTTCTAGAATTCATTCCCAGTCAGAGACTAGGAATGAGACGACTTGAGGTTTTTCGTAATTTTGTAAAAGTCCATGTCTGAACCGTGTTGAGTATATTACAAAAAACAGATAAGAAAGTCTAAAGTTTCAGAGTTTAGAGCTTCAGTCAAAAAAAGATGCTTTGCGTGAAACAAAAATCAGAAATCCCGATAAAAATCGGGAGAATTATGTAGGTGAACACAATAAAACCAAACTGTGTAAAGAAACGTAAAATCGTCTAAACCCTCTTCACTCTTGCCTCTTGCCTCTTGCCTTTTGCCTTGCCATAACGACAATTTTCAACACCCACCTACTTATCACTAAGGAACATCAATAGGAATCAGACCATTTTCTGGAACATAACCAGAAAAACAACCATCATCAGAAGACACCAAAATCAACCGCAGAGGATAATCTGGAGGGACTCGCAAATCAGCCCAAGGTACTGCTATTTCTAAACAAGAATCTAACGCAACTTGGGCGCGAGAGGCACGGGGATACCATAAATGATTATCTCCTGCGGCTCGAAACTGCACCGATTGACTGAGTAAATTAACTTCCAAATGATGGTGAAATAGATAATTCAAAGGTGCGCTGTCTGGTACTTCCGCTAGAGGTATGGAACTATTCACCATTGTTCTATCTGGATAATACCAGAATAGGTGCAAATCTGGAGGTATATCTTTGCCAGGAACAGCACCTGTTTTAAAATCTACTCGCACATAAAAGTTTAAATGGTCTACCCCATACCATAAACGTTGGATAGTGCTGCTGTTGTGCATTGTTCCTCTAGCACCACCAACTTCGATGCGCCCAGCTTTGTCCCAATCTTGTTCATCACCTTTACCATCTATGATAGGATGAATAAAGCCTTGTGGTTTATGGTCAGAACGGGCTTGATGGATTTCTAGGGGGGTGTGCAGATATGGAGGTATGGGTTCATTTAAGGCTTTGTAAATGCCATAGAGATGTTCCCGAAATAATTGGTCAAAAATGGCATCTTGATTGGAAGAATGTCCCTCTCCAAACCACCAAAACCAGTCTGAACCTTCAGCCGCATATAGGGCTTCCCAGGCGGCTGGGTTGTTTTGTTCTGTGGCTTCGGGATGATTTGCTAAGACTTGTCTAGCTGCGGTGAGATAGTCCCAGGCGCGGTTTTTGACGGGATCTCCTATCCATGTGGTAAAATTGCCGTCTACCCAAGAACCACTATGGAGTTGTGCAGCGGGAATAGTGGCGGTGGGTGGGTGTTTTTCAATGAATTCGGAAACGGTGACAAGTTTGATATGGGGTTCATTGCTCAAACTTTCATACAATGTTTCCAAGAAGTCTTTTCCGTCGTGGGGATAAAATTCCCAACAATTTTCCCCGTCTAGGGCAATTGTCACTAACCAAGGTTGATCATCGTTACTTTCTTTTTGTTGTTTAGCGATCGCTTGCAAATGTCCAACTAAATCCGCTGCTGCTTTCTTTGCCGGCATTGCACTGTATGTAAAGCCAATTAAATCTGATAATCTGTGATCACGGAAAACAATCGCCACTTCACCTGCTGGAGTTTGCAGACGATAGGGACGATAGAGCAATTCTGGTTCTTGGACATTTCCCGCAGCGTCTCGATGAAAAAAGTGTTTTAATGACCAACCTAAAACCGCTTCATCTGAGCAAATCCATTTAAACCCTTGTTTAATAATATACGGTAAAATTTCTGGACTAACGGACTGTTCAGAAGGCCATAAACCTCTAGGATCTTGCCCAAACCTATCTATATATAAATCCCAGGATTTTTGTAAATGCCGGGGGATATCTTCTACCCACTGAAACCGCTGCTTGGGTAATGTCATCTGCGGCACAGCCACCCGTCCTGAATTAGTATCAGCTAATAAGGGTAAAATCGGGTGAGTATAGGGAGTAGTGGTAACTTCCAGTTGTCCACTGTCCTGCATTTTCCGATGTTGGGGAATAATCTGACTGAGAATTTGCCGCTGTTTGGAATAAATGCGTTGGCGATCGCCTAAACTAAAATTACGACCTTGTGCTAACCAAGCCGCAATTTCTGGATCATGCCAAAATAAAGGATCAATCCAAGCTAAATTATGCCAAGCTAGTAAATCACCATAATCTGACAACTGCCAATTTGCTAAACACCAACTTTGTCCCTGTTCCTGCCTTTGGTAATATAACTCGGCATAACGAGGATGAGGATCAATCAAAGTATGATGGTTAGCATCAAAGAAATGTTGAACAATAAACTCTTTTTGTTCACGAGTCAACTTTTCTACAGGAGTCAAACTAGCAGTTAAATAAGGGTCAAAAGCCGTACCTGCAACATAATCTTCTATTTGCAATATTAACGAGGGAACTAAATTCACCGTTTGGTGCAGTTTAGGATACTTCTCTAACAATAATACTAAATCCAAATAATCCTTAGTCCCATGTAAACGTACCCAAGGCAAGCGGTACTGCTGGCTAGTCACTAGAGAACTACCATTTTCAGGAGACTTGTACAACGGTTGATGTTGATGCCAGATAAACGCAACGTGCAAAGGATGAGACATATAATATATAAAAGAGTAGGTGATGGAAAATAGGGAACGGGGAACAGGTGACAAGTATATCTTACCAATTACCTCTTCCCCATTCCCCATTACCAGCGATTTAGATAACTTTTTTTACTTCAGAAACTTATCCTACAACTTGTTCTACTTCAGAGATTTCAGGAATCATTTCCTTAAGACGGCGTTCAATACCCATTTTCAGAGTCATAGTGGAACTGGGACAAGAACCACAAGCACCCTGTAACTCGACTTTAACAATCGGTCCATCCAATTCTACGAGTTTTACGTTACCACCATCAGACATGAGATAAGGGCGCATCTCGTCTAATACAGTTTCTACATTTTCTATCGTTAGTTCCATAGGTTTAGACCTGTTTAGTAAATAAATTGGTAATTATCCGAGTTGCTAATTATCTAGTGTAGGCTGGAAATGGATAATTGGTCATTAGTCAGTGGTCAGTGGTCAGTGGGAAGAAAAATATTCTCCCCTGCCTCCTCCCTATTCCAGTAGCTGAATATTGGAATAAACAAACTCGGTAATTGATTGAGGAGTTGCAGTTTTCCCATCTTCATATTCTGCCACTACCTGCTTCGTTAAAATGTAGTAATTACCAAATTTTTGATATGTGTCCGTAAACTTGAGGATGCTATTAACATCACCTGTTTGCGAATTGCGAAAAACCACATCATAAGCAGAAGGGATATAACCGGAGTCTGTATCTAGGAATTGCTCAGAATTAATCTCCAAAGACATCCGACCCATAACCCGAATTTCTTGACAGATTTTTTGGTTACGGATTTGATATTGAGAATCAGTATTTTCGCCTTTGACAAAAACCGTTTCTGCTGCGTTACCCAAACTAAACTCATTTTCACTAGAAGAAGTTTGAAAATTGCTTCCTTGACAGCGAGTAATTATTTCCTGTAAATGAATATCAATTCCTGCTTCTATTTGTTTATCTGCAACTCCCGTAATTTCCACATTCAAATTACGGTCAATCTGAATTTTACCTGTATAAACTTCTCCTTCCTGTAGCAGTTGCACATCGGCAGCATAACCAGGAAAGTTTTCATCCCAAGTGTAACGACCTTCATAAGCAGTTTGAAATAAAATTTCTGCTGTTGACTGAATTGCCATATCACCACTTTGACTGTGCTTTCTTAACAGTTTAATTCAAAGTTGATAATTCCTATACAAAATATATTTGGCGAATTTAAACTTTGCGTCTTTGCGCGTTTGCGTGAGACATATTCTTGAAGAAGAATTCATGAGTCAGAAATAAAGTTTAAATCACAATTTTCGACTTAGCACACAAAAACTCTCAGATTATATCACCAATATAGCAGAAACTGTAACTATGTCAATAATCAATTGCTAGAAAGTTGAAACTTCGTGAAATTATTGACAACATTCTCAATAACTCTGAGAATTACCCCCCGCTTATTGAGAATGGACTAATTTGCCGAAAATCCTATTTAAAAAACTTATCTATCGAGAATCCTTTAAGGTTTGCGAATATATCCCCATTTACCAGCGATAAAAGATGATTTTCCTGATTCTTGATTTGGTTTAAATTCTCCACCAACATTAACTAATGCCAGACCTTCAGAAAAAGGTTTAGCAAAATCAAAAGTCGCTGGAATGATCAACTCACCATAGCGATTGATATATCCCCATTTTCCTGCCATTTTTACAGGGGCTAATTCTTCGGAGAAAATATCAGCTTCATCAAATTGGGGATTGATAATAAATTGACCAATTCTATCTATATAACCCCATTTATTCCCAACTTTAACTAATCCTAAACCTGCGTAAAAACTTTTAGCATCATCAAATTCAGGGACAATAATCATGCCACCTGCTTTATTAATAAATCCCCATTGATTTGCTACTTTTACAGCGGCAATATCCTCATGAAATGATTTAACCTCATCAAATTGAGGAGAAATAAAAATTTCACCAAAGGCATTAATAAATCCCCATTTACTAGCTATTTTTACAGCAGCGACACCTTCAGAAAAAGATACAGCATCATCAAATTGCAGCGGGATAATCTCCTTACCTGTTTTATTAATATAGCCATATTTATTCTTGATGCTGACTACAGCCATTTCTTCTATAAAGGGTGCAGCAGTATCATACTGAAGAGGGGTAATAAATTTACCAATTTGCTCAATGTAAGCAGATTTATAACCTATTTTGATGACTGATATTCCCTCGGACAATGGCTCAACCCAATCGAATTTTACTTTCAGTCGAATTTGCTGTGATGTGGGATTTATATAATAATAATCATCGTTATTGCTACGCCGATGGGTAAAACTATACTTTTTGATTTCTTTCGCGTCAAATATTCCTGGTGGTTGCGAATAAATCCCAGATTTGAGAACTTTGGCTAAAGCATCATTATCTTCTCGCAACCCTTCATAAAACCAACAAGCTTCTCCTTGAATACCAACAACTTTGCGGTTGTAATTTAGGACATTAACTAAATGTTCTGGAGTAATTCGATATGTACCAGTTTTAATTTTAATGCCCGGAATCAATTGCAGTAATTGTTGTTGGGTAAATTGATCTTTTTTGATTCTATCTATCTCACTTTGATAATTTTCAAATGTATCTCTATATATTTGGGGATGAATTAAATCAACTAATCCCAAATCAATCCAAGTTTGAGAATCTTGCAGGTAGTTAACATAACCCCAAGGATACACGCTGGGAGATATGGAAATAATTAATTCAGGATTAACGTTAATGATTTCTCGATAAACACGGCTGAGAAAAACGGAAAGAATATCAGCCCTCCACCGTACCCATTGTTTCCATTTTCTAGTCCATTCTGGATCTTGTAATTTTGGATCTTGGGGATTTTGTTTTTCTGGGGGTTTTGGTGGTTGTTCTTTAAACTCTTGTTCATAAAGTGCAATTGTTTCTAGATTGTAACCACCTTCTATTGGAAAAGCCGGAAAATGATCATCTCCTTGAATGCCAGCAATATCATATTTATATTTTGTGGCAACTTCTAGGAATAAACTTAATAAAAAGTCTTGCACTTCGCTATCAAAAGCATTTAGCCAATAAAAATTATTGATAATTAGGTCTTTACCAGTAGAATCTATAGCTGTCCATTCGGGTTTTTTCTCGATTATTGATCCCTTTTTGATTTGATAAGAACTCATAAAGCCATATTCAAACCAGGGGATAACTGCAATATTCCATTTTTTAGCTTCTGTTATGATTTCGCTTAAAGGATCTCTATGTTTACCAGTATTTTTGTCTATAAAACGCGGGTTTATTTCTCTATCTTTACCAAATGTCGCTTTCATGAATTCACTGGGATAGTTGGTAAATCCCTGATTCCAAACAACAGGAAAGACAACGTTAAATCCAGTTTCGGCGAGAAATTTCATTGCCTCAGCAATGTTTTCTTGCTTATCAAATACTTTACTATCTGTGGTTGTTATCCAAACGCCGCGAATTTCCATGATTCGATTTTAGATTTTAGATTGTAATAGATTTTTGTAAGGGCAAGAAATCAGAATTATTTCCTTATTCTTCCTTCTTTCTTCTTTCTTCTTTCTTCTGACTCCTGACTCCTGACTCCTATTTTATATTTTCTCTAACTAACGCCCATCCTTGGGAAAAAGAACTGGCTTCATCAAATTTGGGAGGAATTACAAATTTTCCGGTTTTGTCAATATAGCCCCATTTATTATCTTTTTGAACTCGTGCTAATCCTTCAGAAAAATCATCAGCTTGATCAAATTGTGGGGAAATGACAAATAATTCTCTGCCAGGAATATATTGAGCAGGTACAGTGGGAATTTCTAGAATTCGACAAATAAAAGGAGCTATTTCACCTCTAGTCAGGTTTTTATTGGGCTGCAAAAGTTTGATGTCTGGGTAATTAACAACTATGCCTTTTTCGGTGGCGGCTGCGATCGCTCCCATTGCATAAACGGGAATTTGGGCAAAGTCGGTATAATTCTTTTTTAAAGTAATAATAGGTTCAATTGTCACCCCATATTTTAACCCGGAAACTAAAGCTGTTAAAGCTTGGACACGGGAAATAATTTGATTAGGTTGAAAAGTCAAATTGGCATATCCAGAGAGGTAATTTGTTTGATATGCTTGAGCGATCGCCTTAGCTGCCCAATGATGAGTGGGAACATCTTTAAAAGTTACCGCTGGACGAGATAATGGTTGTTTGAATGATAATGGTGTATAAATAATCGCCGCAAATTCTGCGCGAGTCACAGGAGCATCAGGGCGAAAAGTCCCGTCTGGATATCCTTTTAAGATATTTTGCCAAGCAGCAGCCAGAACAGATGCTTTTGTCCAATGGGTTTCAATATCGGAAAACATAGACTAGTTGAAGATAAATATGCTTAGTTAGCCAGTATTGGGCAATAATACTACATTTTAAAGACGTGAAGACCGATCTAGCTATTCCGCCAAATATTTTTACAATGATCTTATTAAACGGTAGTTTGTTATTCTAAAAGCTTATGCAGCCGACTAACCCCAATCAATTTACAGAGAAAGCCTGGGAAGCGATCGCTCATACCCCCGATGTCGCTAAACAGTATCAGCAACAGCAGCTAGAAAGTGAACACCTGATGAAAGGGTTGCTGGAACAGGAAGGACTGGCCAGCGCGATTTTCACCAAGGCTGGGACAAGTTTGCAAAAAGTTCGAGATCGCACTGAGCAGTTTATCCAACGTCAACCCAAGGTATCCGGTGCTAGTGCTTCTGTTTATTTAGGACGCAGCTTAGATACATTATTAGATCGGGCAGAAAAATATCGTCAAGAATTTAAAGACGAATTTATTTCTATTGAACATTTACTGTTAGGTTACGCCAAAGATGATCGGTTTGGCAAAAGTTTACTGCAAGAATTCGGTTTAGATGAAAACAAACTCAAAAATATTATTAAAGAAATTCGGGGGAAACAAAAAGTGACTGACCAAAATCCAGAAGGTAAATATCAATCACTGGAAAAGTACGGACGTGATCTCACAGAAGCCGCCCGCAAAGGTCAACTAGACCCCGTAATCGGTCGTGATGATGAAATTAGACGGACAGTACAAATTCTCTCCCGCAGAACCAAAAATAACCCGGTTTTAATTGGTGAACCTGGTGTGGGGAAAACTGCGATCGCCGAAGGTTTGGCACAGCGCATTGTAGCGGGTGATGTTCCCCAATCTCTCAAAGATCGTAAACTCATCAGTTTAGATATGGGGGCTTTAATTGCGGGAGCAAAATTCCGAGGTGAATTTGAAGAACGTCTCAAAGCCGTATTAAAAGAAGTCACCGAATCTGGTGGGAATATTGTCTTATTTATTGATGAAATTCATACCGTTGTCGGTGCAGGTGCAAGTCAAGGGGCGATGGATGCGGGAAATCTATTAAAACCCATGTTAGCACGGGGTGAATTACGCTGCATTGGGGCGACAACTTTAGATGAATACCGCAAATATTTGGAAAAAGATGCCGCTTTAGAAAGACGTTTTCAACAAGTTTATGTAGATCAGCCCAACGTTCAAGATACAATTTCCATTTTACGCGGTTTGAAAGAACGTTATGAAGTCCATCATGGGGTGAGAATTTCTGATAGTTCTCTTGTGGCTGCGGCCACTCTCTCTAATCGTTATATTAGCGATCGCTTTCTCCCTGACAAAGCTATTGATTTAGTAGATGAAGCCGCTGCTAGACTGAAGATGGAGATTACCTCCAAACCCGAAGAACTAGACGAAATAGACAGAAAAATTCTCCAATTGGAAATGGAAAAACTTTCCTTACAAAAAGAAAGTGATCTCGCTTCCCGTGAACGTTTAGAAAGATTAGAAAAAGAACTCGCTGACCTCAAAGAAGATCAAAGAACCCTTAGCACACAATGGCAATCCGAAAAAGGGATTATCACCAAAATTCAATCAATTAAAGAAGAAATTGACCGAGTTAATCTAGAAATTCAACAAACCGAAAGAGACTACGATCTTAACCGGGCTGCGGAATTAAAATATGGCAAATTAACCGACTTACATCGCCAATTACAAGCCGTAGAAACTGAACTTTCCCAAACTCAAAAAACCGGAAAATCACTATTACGCGAAGAAGTTACAGAAGCCGATATTGCCGAAATTATTTCTAAATGGACAGGCATTCCCCTGAATAAATTAGTCGAATCAGAAAAAGAAAAACTCCTGCATTTAGAAGATGAATTACATCACCGGGTTATCGGTCAACATGAAGCCGTTACCGCTGTCGCAGATGCCATTCAACGTTCTCGCGCTGGACTTTCTGACCCCAACCGTCCCATAGCTAGTTTTGTCTTCCTTGGTCCAACCGGTGTCGGTAAAACTGAACTAGCGAAAGCCTTAGCTGCCTATATGTTTGACACCGAGGAGGCTTTAGTGCGGATTGATATGTCCGAATATATGGACAAGCATAACGTTTCCCGACTAATCGGTGCGCCTCCCGGATATGTGGGTTATGAAGAAGGAGGACAATTAACCGAAGCCATTCGTCGTCGTCCCTACGCGGTGATTTTATTCGACGAAATCGAAAAAGCCCACCCCGACGTATTTAATATTTTCTTACAAATCCTCGATGATGGTCGGGTGACAGATGCCCAAGGTCGCACAGTAGACTTTAAAAATAGTATCATCATCATGACCAGTAACATTGGTTCTCAATATATCCTAGATATATCTGGAGATGATAGCCGTTACGATGAAATGCGTAATCGCGTGATGGAAGCAATGCGAAATAGTTTCCGTCCAGAGTTCTTAAACCGTCTAGATGAATTAATTATTTTCCACAGTTTACAAAAATCCGAATTGCGGAATATTGTTCAATTACAAGTAGATAGACTCAGACAAAGATTAACTGATAGGAAAATGGCTTTGAAATTATCCAGTGCTGCTCTTGACTTTTTGGCAGAAGTAGGGTATGATCCCGTTTTTGGGGCAAGACCATTAAAACGAGCAATTCAAAGAGAATTAGAAACCCAAATAGCCAAAGCCATTTTACGCGGTGATTTTAGCGACGGTGACACGATTTTTGTAGATGTCCAAAATGAGCGTCTTGCCTTTAATCGCCTACCCGCAGAAGTGTTTACAGGTTAGATTTGAGAGTCCCTTCAAGCCAGGGAATAAATTCCCTGTCTAAAAGCTAAAGTCGGTTAAAACCGACTACTTTGGCATAAAATAAATAGGATGATTTTTGATTTTGAGTTAGAGGTTGTTTGAAAAGTATTATATCAAACCCGTAATCTCCAAAAACCTAACCCCCCTACCCCCCTTCCCTGCAAGGGAATGGGAGTTTTAAAGCCTCTCCCCTTGCAGGGGAGAGGTTTGGAGAGGGGTCAGTCTATACATTCGAAACTTTTCAAACATCCTCTTAACCAGAGTGGATTTTAACGCACTTTAGCTAAATTGGTAAAGACTTGACAATAATTTGAGAATTATTAAAAAAGGAAAAATTATGCAATCTCCTCTTTACTTTTTCACTGTCGAAGAATATCTAGAATTAGAACAATCTAGCGATATTCGTCATGAATATTTTGCAGGTGAAGTCTTTGCTATGGCTGGAGGTAGTAAAGAACATAATATAATTACTCTCAATATTGCTAGTAGACTACGTTCTCAGTTACGGGGTAGTTCCTGTAATGTTTTCATGTCTGACATGAAAGTGAAAATAAATTTAGCCAATGATAATAAAACTATCTTTTACTATCTGATGTGATTGTTAGTTGCGACACTGAAGATCAAGACCGTTATTTTTTAAATTATCCTTGTTTAATTATCGAAGTGCTATCACCAAGTACAGAAACTATAGATAGACGGGAAAAACTGGTTAATTACCGCAGTTTAGCAAGTTTAAAAGAATATGTTTTAATTTCTCAAAATGAAATCAAGGTAGAAGTTTATCGTCAAGATGAAAAAGGAAATTGGACTATACAAATTTTGATTAATCGTGATGATAAATTACATTTAGATTCCGTTGGTTTGATTCTAGAAATGGCAGAAATATATGAAGATATTATCAATATTTAATTGTTTAATTTAGTTAGAGAAAAAAATAGCAGATAGATTAAATAGACCACAATTCAGACAGAAACTTCTAATGAAGAAAATATCCCAACCTGTAGTACAAGCGTAGGGGTTTAGCACTGCTAAACCCCTACCCGCTAAACGACAGTCAAATTTACTTTGACAATAATATCATTGTAATCGTTATCTCCCCCACCTACTAAATCTTCAAAACCAAAGACGTTATTTCCTAACAAACGAATGTGATCTAAGTAGGTTGGCGTTGAAAATTGTCGTTATGGCAAGGCAAAAGGCAAGAGGCAATAGGCAAGAGTGAAGAGGGTTTGGGCGATTTTACGTTTCTTTACACAGTTTGGTTTTATTGTGTTCACCTACTTACCTTATCACTATTAGCTCCTAAATAAGCAAAGTAAGCTTGGTTAACTTGTCCATTCAGAACTTGATCTACAGTGCGACCATCAGTAAGAATAAACGGCGCAAAAATACTTCCTCCTGTCAATGTTTTATCTGTGAAAGAGGCAGTTCCTTGGTTATCAACTCCGAGATCAATTCCCGCAACACGATTTTTGATAGCCGCTTGAGCATAACCTGAGTCACCAGGACGGAAATCAACTGTACCATCACCATCAATATCAATACCACCATTTTCATCTGCTACTTTATAAAAGCCGACGAAGTTATTAAAAGCTGCTTCTCTATTAACAGTAAAATCAGCTTTTACATTGTTGGTTATCCCCCTTAAATCAAGGACTTCTCCTTGTTGTTTGCCTTGGAGATTTGTACCCAAGGGTAATGGGTCATTTGTGGATTTAATGTTGACTACCAAATCTTTGAAGTCAGTATCTGGATCTCCATCAACAACTAAAGGACTGCCACTGCTACCATGGAAACCAAGATAAGCTAGTCGCTGTTGTTGAGTATAAACATTCAGTTTCCCTTTTTCCACCTTGACAGTGTTACTGCCGGTAGTAGAGAATCCATCAGTGACACTTACTTTGACGGTTAGAGACTTTTGATCCTGATCTTCAACATCAAAAGTTACTTGACCTAAACCAAGGTCGCCAGTCCGATCTTTCCCATAGGTTTGGATAGCTCCAGTTACTTTAGGAACATAGTATAAAACCTTATATGTAGTCCCTGTAGTTGCATTTTCTCCTTTCTCATCAATCAATTTTCCCTTTGAAGCATCTGGCAATGATTTCAAGGCAAGGTTTCCCTTCTGTTTGCCGAGATCAATCTTAATAACATCCCCTACCTTCCCATCCACATTAATCTCCGCAGCGTCAGTAGAAACAGAAAATTGCCAAGCTGTCCCAGACTGTGGTGCTGTTACTTTAATAGTAAGTTGATCGTTACCTGAAACTTGTTTAAATGACTTACTGCCACTCTTTCCATTGGAGACAAGTCCTCCCGTAGAGAAAATAGGAGTTGCCCCGTACCTTATTTCAAACTGATCGGGAATCGAAAAATGCTCGTATGAATAATTGACAGTGATGCTTTTTTCTGTTTGTCCTTGTGGTAAAGGATCGAGTTGAAATGGTAAAGTTAATCCTCCTACACCACCACTTTTTGAGATAGGCTGTGCTTGCTCAATTTGAATTAATTGTCCATCCAAAAAGATGATTGCAGTATCATCCTCAGCCTTCAATTGCTGTATCTGCTCAGGCTCAAATGTCTTTCCTTGAACAACACCTGAAAAAATTGCTCCCTCTTCTCCAGGAGTATCAAATATATTTATTTTAGCATCTACAGCATGACCAATTTCTTCCAATAATACTGAAGTTATAGATTCAATATCGGCTGCATTTTGGTTGAGATAATCTTGAGATAAATAGATCGTATTAGTGGCTTGAGCATAAGCTCCAATTGCTCCACCAAGTTCAGATCCGGTACGAACTTCAATATTGGGAATTACACTGAAATCTTGATTTTTCCAAGCAATTTGAAAACTATTTGAATCAACTGCAACACCAAAAGCCAACTGCATTTTAGTTTGAAAATCTGAACTATTTGCAAAACTATATAATTGATTTTTTGCTAGTTCTAATGCTGATGTTATAATTGATTGATTGATTGATCTTTGTCATCGTTTAATAACAAACCGTAATTTTCAAACATTGTATGATCTCACTGGTTTTAGATATTTATAGTGAAATTACCCTAAAAATAGGGCTATTTGTCGAATTTTGATACAAAAACACGAAAAATGGTTGCTAGAATAACTAGACTACAATTCAGTGTATTCAATAACACAAGACCCAAGTGATCTTAAAAGTTTATCAAAACCATGTCATCTATCTAAAGACATAGATTGAAATTGTTTTAGTAAAATTAAGCACAATCTAGAGAAAGCATCACCCTGAAAAAGGGAGTTGTGGAAATAACCCCCTTTAAGTAGTGAGACAGAATTAATTACACAATGTCATTGGGAATGGAACGAAGTGAAATGAAGTAATTCCAAGGGTTGTGATTGCTTCTCTTCGCTCGCAATGACTGTAAATATTTTTGTCTAATTACTTACCTAATATTCTTTTGTGCTTGAAATTTTTACACCCATAAGTTAACATGAAATATAATGAGAATTTCATGGAGAGGTAACAATGATGCTTGATGCACGGGAAATTTACCCCCTTTCAGACTTTCAGCGCAATGCTAGACAGTTCATTGAACAAATACAGTCGAGTCATAAACCAATCATTCTCACTGTTAATGGTAAAGCATCCGTGATCATGCAGGATGCAGCATCTTATCAAGAATTACTGGATGAGTTAGAACTAGTAAGGTCAGCCGCAAAAATTCGTCAAGGCATAGCTGAAGCTGCTGCTGGAAAGACAAAAGACGCGGTAGAGGCATTAGAAGAATTACGGTTAAAGCATGAAATACCTCGTTAGAATTACTCCAATAGCACTAGACGATGCGGAGGAATTTTATTTGTGGATTTCTCAAGATTCTCCTGTAAATGGGGCTAATTGGTTTAATGGATTACTTGCTGCAATTGATACTCTTGCTTCCATGCCTCACCGTTGTGCGATCGCACCAGAAAAGGAAATAGTAGGACAAGAAATCCGATATCTTCTCTATTCCAAACGCTATCGGATTCTTTTTGGCATTGAAGGTAATGCTGTGATAATTTACCATATTCGGCATACCTCCCAAGAATGGATGACAAGAGAAGAATTTTTGAGACAACCTTATGGAAATATCGAAAATATCGAACCAGAAAAGTGACCATTAGTATCAAATTAAGCTACAAATCGGTTATCAGTGAAAGCAAATAAAAAATTTACTTACAGCAAATTGTCATCAAACCTGGAACAAGAACCCCACCCCCAGCCCCCTCCAGTATCAAAAGCTTATCCTTTTCTTCCCCCCGCTGCGGGGGGATTTAGGGGGGTGCGATGAGGGGGCTAGGATGTACCTTATATGACCGGAAATCGCTGTAAATGAGAGAATTAAAAGTTTTAAACTCACATAGGGTGCGGGGGGGTAGAAACAGCTTGATAATTTCTACCCATAACTATCCATATATTACTGTTTGTCCAAGTCTTCAATAAGTTGATCAACAAAATCCCTCAACCGTTGCTGCTGTGTCAGGGACGGTTTTAATTTTTTCCCTGACTCCAGGTAAAACCTTAAATTGCAAGGGTGATTTATCGTAGGCTACTTGATTTTGTGGTTTAAATTTAATCCGAGGCATTGCTAAATCTTAATATGTCTGATATACTAGATATCATAGCACAACATTGAAGGTCGAATCAATGCTTTTATCATTCAAAACTGCACTAATTCCAAATAACCGACAGATTACAGCTTTTCGCAAGGCTTCTGGAGTCGCTAGACACGGAAAATAACCCAATTCCCAACTTAAAAGGAAGAACCTGGTTCTTCCAAAAATTCCTCTTCCTCTGGGGTAGAAATCCGTCCTAAAATGGCATTACGATGGGGAAAGCGACCAAATCGAGCAATTATTTCCTTGTGTCGAAAAGCCGATTCAATCGCTTTTGCACTGTAGGGATCATGACTAAGTTGTTGAAATAGCTTAATGCACTTCCGTTGATCAATTGGGTCTTCACTGTGTTCAAAGGGTAAGTATATAAACCAGCGTTGCACAGCCAATAGTTTTCTATCATAGCCTTTGTTTGTGGCGTGTTGCGCTAATGATAGTGCTTCCCAGTCCGTTGCAAAGGCTTGTGGGGTATCACGAAACATATTTCGGGGAAATTGATCTAGCAACAGAATTAAAGCTAGACAGGTTTCTGGTGAATTCATCCAATCATGTAAATATCCGGCTACCGCTTGTTGGTAATCTTCCAGAAAAAGGTCGCGGACTTTAGCATCGAAATCTGGTTGTTTTTCAAACCAAAATGGTTGAATTTTCCCGTAATTTGGGTCATTTAGATGACCAAACCAAAAATCCAAAATAGTTGTTGCCTGTGACATTGCTATTATTGATGATTACAAAGCACCTGTCGCATTTTACATAGATTTGCTGGTAACTCCAAATTCATTGCTTGTTCAATAAAAATTGAGGGGATGGGAATGTTGGGGGTGGCTTGTACCGTATAAGCTAATAAAGTGCCATTACCCATATCTTTGAGTTCTAAACTGGCATGAAAATCTGCAAATGAGCCTCTTTCCATGCGAAACTGGACTTGCTGCCCTAACACCTCCACCACGCTCAAATAAATTTCTACTTGAGCCGTGAAAAATAAAAAGGCTTTTTGTGCGGCTTGATAGAGACGTTTGACATCACCTTTAGATATGACTTCACTTTTGGTGATATCGGGAAAATATTGCACCCAACGGGGGTAATCTGTAATTTGTTGCCAGACATGGGATCTCATCAGGGGTACATACATACAAGCGGTAACAGCACCACCCCAGTTAGTATGGGATCTCGTTTGTACTAATACTTCCCCCTGAATCAGCAGTCTTTGCTGATCTTGATTCCAGAGGCTATCTGGTAATGGTAACATGGCGTAAGCGATATTTTTAAGATTTGAGTTTGACATAATATAATGCAGATATAGTGATTTTGGTAACGTTTTAACTGATTAACCTTGATAATTTAATTGAGTTTAACTCACTCAATTCTAATTACAGTCGAATTCATACAGTTTTCGCACATAATGAGTCTAAAGTTCATATTCACTTATAAGAAAATAGGCTAAAAACCTTTGAGGGCAGGTTTTGGAGCGTGGCGGAAAAACTTAACTGTCCTTTCTTTAGGCAAGGGATGAAAGCCAACTAGAGGCTGTCTTCCTCCAGTGACTTGTGTTATCCTAATTATCACAGGAAAGGTAATCAACCTGTCTAAAAACCTAACTGCCTAACGGTAATCTGTACCTTGACAATTAAATCTATGCGGTTCTACTGCATTGTTCTAGTTCCCTCCTAGCAGTAGGTAAAAGATTTATAGGAGCTAGACGAATCAGAATTTTTGAAACAGAAAAGTTTCATCCTCAACAGGACTTGCAGTCATGCAACTACGGTCGGGCAGACCGAAAGTTAACGCTTGGGGAGAGTCCCACCTCTGAGCTAGATAACACAAGGAGTCTAGTTTAAGTGGTCTCGTTGAACCAAGAATCCCAGTGTCTTTAGACCGGGGAGTGTCAAATCCAACGCAAATTGGAGTTAACAGGAAAACACCGTGAGTCAATCTTCTTTAAATGGCAAATTAATCCAAGGTTTTGGGATTCTCTTGGGGATGAGCGTATCCTTGTTCGTACTGAGAGGATTGGGTATTATCACTTTCCTTCCTGGTGGTGTAATTACTCTACTGTTCTTTGGGGCTATAGCTTTGGCAATCTTCAGTTATTGCTCAAGGAGATGGTGGCGTTTTTAGATTTACCACCAATAATTATTACATCAAAAAAACTGACAAGTCATTGATCATAGGTAAAAAAGATGCAAAAGTATATATGTACGGTTTGTGGCTATATCTATGACCCAGAAATAGGTGATTCAGATAGCAGCATAGAACCAGGAACGGCTTTTGAAAATATTCCCGATGATTGGGGGTGTCCAGTTTGTGGTGCAGCAAAATCAGACTTTGAGTTATATGAAGAGTAATATGGAGATAGGATAGATCCCCGACTTCTTTGAGAAGTCGGGGATCTGAAATCTGAAATCTGAAATATTAAAAAATTTTTGAAGTTGTTACCTTTGCAAATTGTAGTTATTGGTGGTGGGGCTGCGGGATTCTTTGGTGCGATCGCTTGTGCTGAGGCTAATCCCCAAGCCCAGGTTACTTTAATTGAAGCGAGTCGTCAACCTTTGGCGAAAGTGCTGATTTCCGGTGGAGGGCGTTGTAACGTTACTCATGCTTGTTTTGAACCAAAAATTTTAGTCCAGAATTACCCTAGAGGTGGTAAGGCTTTATTAGGTGCTTTTACCCGGTTTCAACCTTTAGATACCATAGCTTGGTTTACGGAACATGGGGTGAATATAAAAACGGAAGCTGACGGCCGGATGTTCCCAATTACAGATCGGGCAGAAACCATTGCTGAATGTTTAATTAAGGCGACTTTTGATGCCAAAATAGAACTTTGTATTGGCACACCTGTTACCGCTGTCACTCGCAAAAATGCCGGGTTTGAAATTCTGCTCAAATCGGGAGAAACGAAAGAATGCGATTGCTTACTTTTGGCTACAGGTAGCAGTTTAGCAGGTTATAAAATCGCTAGAGAATTAGGTCATGACATCCAACCCCCTGTACCTTCTTTGTTCACCTTTAATATTGCAGATCCTCAACTGCGGGAATTAGCAGGAATTAGTGTTAATTCTGTAAATCTGCGCTTACCTGGGACTGGAAAAACCCCCTTCCAACAAACAGGCCCTTTGTTAATTACCCATTGGGGTGTGAGTGGTCCAGCAGTATTGAAACTTTCGGCTTGGGGGGCGAGAATTCTCAATGAAAACCGCTATCAACATAAATTATTGATTAATTGGTTGCCAGATTTATCCCAAGAGGAAGTGAGACAAAAACTTTTAACCGTCAAAGCTGAATGGGGACAAAAAGCGATCGCTTTACATCGTGGTGTAGACTTACCACATCGGCTTTGGCAATATATTATCAATCGTACCCATATTCCCACAGAAGAACGTTGGGCAACCATATCCAACAAAACCTTAAATCAACTAGTCCAAGAAATCTCCCAAGGAGAATACCTAATCACAGGTAAAGGTGCATTTAAAGAAGAATTTGTCACCTGTGGAGGAGTCAACCTCAAAGAAGTCAACTTCAAAACAATGGAAAGTAAAATAGTCCCCGGCTTGCATTTTGCCGGTGAGATATTAGATATTGATGGTGTTACAGGTGGCTTTAACTTCCAAAGTGCTTGGACAACAGCCTACTTAGCCGGTCAGTCCATGACAAAATCAACAGGAAATTAATTTCTTCCTTTGCGCCTTTGCGCCTTTGCGCCTTTGCGTAGCGTGATATAGGCATAACAAAAATCTATAAATCGTTTTAGTGAAGTTAGAAAATAAACCATCAAACTCTTCTTAAGTTCCCTCTTGCCTATTGCCTATTGCCTATTGCCTCTTGCCTATTGCCTCTTGCCTATTGCCTATTGCCTATTGCCTATTGCCTCTTGCCTATTGCCTCTTGCCTATTGCCTATTGCCTATTGCCTATTGCCTCTTGCCTCTTGCCTATTGCCTATTGCCTCTTGCCTCTTGCCTATTGCCTATTGCCTCTTGCCTATTGCCTATTGCCTATTGCCTCTTGCCTCTTGCCTCTTGCCTCTTGCCTCTTGCCTATTGCCTCTTGCCTCTTGCCTCTTGCCTCTTGCCTCTTGCCTATTCCCTTCTTTTGTAAATCAGTATGAAATTTAGTGAAATTCTCAATCAACTTGGTGATTATATTACCGAAAGTAGCCCTAACATTGATTTAGAAATTACTGGAGTTGCAGCCATAGATGAAGCAATATCTGGGACTCTCAGCTATGTAGAAGGAGCTAAATTTTCCGCATTGCTCAATTCTACTGGTGCGAGCGCTGTAATTTTGCCCCCCGATGAAAAATTGCAGAATCAAGCCGGAGAAAAGGGTCTAGCTTGGTTATCAACAACTCAACCCAGACTGGTATTTGCGAAAGCGATCGCCCTATTTTATCAACCTTACCGTCCTACTCCCGAAATTCATCCTAGTGCCGTGATTCACCCCAGTGCCAAAATTGGTGATGATGTGTATATTGGCGCTCATGTTGTTATTTCTCATGATGTAGAAATTGGCAATCATGCCATTATTCATCCTAACGTCGTTATTTATCCAGAAGTAAAAATAGGCGATCGCATCACCCTACACGCTAACTGTACCATCCACGAACGCACCCAAATCGGTGCAGATTGCGTTATTCATAGCGGTGCTGTGATTGGTGCAGAAGGCTTTGGCTTTGTCCCTATTCGGACAGGTTGGTTGAAAATGGAACAATCGGGTTACACCGTTTTAGAAGATGGAGTAGAAGTAGGTTGTAACACAGCCATAGACCGTCCCGCAGTCGGAGAAACAAGAATTGGTAAAAACACCAAAATTGATAACTTAGTGCAGATAGGGCATGGCAGTCAAATAGGCTCTGGTTGCGCCATAGCAGGTCAAACAGGCATGGCTGGAGGCGTAAAGATTGGAAATCGAGTAATTTTAGCTGGACAAGTGGGAATTGCCAATCAGGCTAAAATTGGAGATGGGGCAATGGCTTCCGCTCAAACTGGTATTCTCAAGGATGTTGCACCGGGAGAAATTGTCTCAGGTAGTCCAGCCATACCGCACAAACTCTACCTCAGAGCATCAGCAATTTATAGCCGCTTGCCAGAAATTTATCAAAATCTCAAAAAATTACAAAAGAGGGGGTAGGGGGCAGGGGGCAGGGGAGTTGGGGAAGTAGGGGAAGTAGGGGAAGTTGGGGGAGTTGGGGAGAAATTTCATTCTTCATTCTTCATTCTTCTGAACTTCTAGCCCTCACAGATAACTTTTTGGTGCAAACCCTAATTAATCCTGCTAATCTTGATTCTTTGCGCCTTTGCGCCTTTGCGTGAGACATATTAAGGTGTTTGGGTGGCGATCGCTAATTTTGCCCCTTTTACCTGCCGCACCCGATCCATAACCATCACCACCTGACCGTGAGTAGCACTTTTATCAGCATTGATAATAACTACCACTTCCGTATTTTTGCCCATCAACTCCTGTACTTTTACTGGTAAAGTCTCAAGAGTGACTGGCTGGCGATTTAAACTCAGATCCCCTGCTGAATCTATGGTAACCGTAATTGGTGCGGCTGATGATTGGGTTTTGGCTGTGGCTGCTTTAGGTAAATTAACTGGCAAACCTTCAGAACGATGTAAAAATAAAGTGGACATAATGAAAAATGTCAAAATAGCAAAAATGACATCAATCATCGGCACAATATTAATCTGGGCTGGTAAATCAGGTTCATCTGGTAGACGCATAGGATTTATCCCCTCTTTCATAATGACGACGATACAGCAATTCTAGCTGACCACCATATTCTTGAATCCAAGCAATTTGCCGCAAATACATACCGCGAAAACTATTCGCAAAAAATAAAGTAATAATAGCTACAACTAATCCTGATGCTGTGGATACCAAAGCTTCACTAATCCCAGAGGTAACACCGGCGGTTTTTGTCCCACCCACATCACCAATATTTAAGGATGCAAAGGAAGTAATTAACCCCAAAACTGTCCCTAGCAATCCTAGTAAGGGCGCTAAACCAATAATTGTATCAAAAATGTTTTGAAACCTTTTTAATAAGGGGATTTCTGCCTGGGCTTCACTTTCCAAAGCCAAACGAAATTCTTCTGGGTTGGCTTCTTCCAATTCTAAAGCCGCTAAGAAAATTCGGGCGATCGGTAAATCAGCATTTTTATGTAAGATATTTAAAGATGTAACTACATCACCTTGACGATAAACACTTAACACCTGCTTGACTATGCGATTCTGACGACCACTAATTCCTATCCAAAAGGTAATCCGTTCCAGAATCAGAGTGATTCCTAAAACCGAAAAAAATAGCAGTGGCCACATCACTACGCCACCAGCTTTGAATAAGTTGCTAATTTCCATTGACTATTTTGCTAATTCTGGACAAAGCTAGATTAACAGATTTTGGCAGCATTATTTTTTTGCTACATCCTGTAAATCCTTTAATCCTGTAAATCCTGATTCTGACAATAATTAATATTCTAGATTGCCATGAAAAGTGAAGATCGTCAACGAGTAGAAATATTCCTCAAAAAGTGGAAAGGTTCGCAGGGTAACGAAAGAGCAAATTACCAGGGTTTCTTTTTAGAACTTTGTGATGCTTTGGCGGTAGAACGTCCATTACCTAAAGGTAGTATGGCAAATGATCCTTATTGTTTTGATAAAGACATCAAAATATTTAACAAAGATGGAGTTACTACAAACTTTGCGGACTTCTATAAAGAAGGACATTTTTTAATTGAAGCTAAACAAGGGGGAAATGCAGCTAAACGGGGGACAGCTAAACGAGAGTCATGAATACTGGGGGAGAATTTAACTTTGATGAAATTCCCCAATTTAATGGCAGCTTTTTTAAAGATGCGACAGCTTTTGATTTACCTAAAGAACAGTTAGAAGTGCTATATGAAGCCGCAAACAAAGATTGGACAGAGGTAGAACCGGCGATTTTTGGGACTTTATTAGAACGAGCTTTAGATAGTAAAGAACGTAAAAGTTTAGGAGCGCATTACACACCAAGATCAAATTCCTATTTATCGTTATCTTAATCCTCGTCCTGCTCAATGGCCAGATGCAGATTATATTGTTTCTAATCCTCCTTTTATTGGTAATAAGAGGATGAGAGATAGATTAGGTGATGGTTACGTTGAAGCGCAACGAAAAGTTTATCAAGACATACCAGATACAGTTGATTTTGTCATGTATTGGTGGTATCATTCAGCTAAATTAGTTGTTGAAGATAAATTAGAAAGTTTTGGTTTAATTACAACTAATAGTATTACTCAAACATTTAATAGAAAAGTTTTAGTTAAGCATCTAGTAGGTAATAATTCACTATCCCTTTCATTTGCAATTCCAGATCATCCTTGGATAGATACTACAGATGGTGAAGCAGTTAGAATTGCGATGACTGTAGTAAAATCTGGAAAACATGAAGGAATTTTAGCAAAAGTAGTTAAAGAAGTGGAAAGTGATGATGGTGTAACTATTGTTGATTTAGCTATATCTAAAGGATTTATTAATGTAGATTTAAGCGTTGGTGTAGATGTGGTATCAGCATCTAAGTTAGCACCAAATGAAGTTACTCAACAAGTGCTAACGGAAGTCATGGAAACAGAAGAAACTGTGATTATTCCCACCGAACAAAAAACTTTTCCCAAACAACCAAAAGAGCAACTTGCAGCTATCCGCGACTTACTCCGCACCAATACCAGCGACTGGACTGTGGATCAAATTGCTGCTCAATTCAAAAATGGTGGAAAATACAAAAATGCCATTGCTGAAAATGTAGAAAGATTAGAATGGTTTGGGATTTTAATCTGTCGAGAAACAGGAGCAACCAAACGCTGGCAATATGTGGAAATATAGAGAGGATCAAGATCCCCGACTTCTTCAAGAAGTCGGGGATCTGATTTACAGGATTTTAGTCTCTTCAATTTCTCAGGACATCAAAAAATTAAAAAAAATTAAATTTTGAAAAAAATTCGTTTTTTGGGGTTCAACCCCGTTGACTTTTCCCGCCAAATATGATATTTTTATAATGGGAATGTGTGCCTTAATAAAAATTTTGCTTATGTTCCATTATATTCATATATCTATAATACCACGCCGGCAGCGATCGCAACCTCTCAAATAAAAAATTTTTTTGAAAAACTTATTAAAAATTTAGAAATTCATAATTAAAACTTATCTATGAGAGAAACTAACTCGGTTATTTGCTACATCCTGTAAATCCTGATATGGCTTACGCCACGCTACGCTATCAGACAATAATGAAATATTCAGAAAATTTGGGGTGATGGAATGCGAGTATTTGTAACTGGTGGTACGGGGTTTATTGGTTCTCATGTGGTGCGATCGCTTTTACAGGAAGGATACCAAGTGACAGCCTTGGTACGTCCTCATAGTAACCTGAGTAATTTACAGGGTTTGGCTGTAGATATTGTCAAAGGTGATTTGAATAACCCGAATATCTGGGAACAGATGCAGGGTTGTGAATATCTGTTTCATGTCGCCGCCCATTATTCCCTGTGGCAAAAAGACCGAGACTTGCTTTATATTAACAATGTAGAAGGAACGCGCAATATTTTAGCCGCAGCCCAAAAAGCGGGAATTGAACGTACAGTTTATACTAGTTCCGTTGCCGCTATTGGTGTGGGTAAATTGGGACAGGTTGTAGATGAAAATTACCAAAGTCCCGTAGAAAAATTAGTGGGGGATTATAAAAAATCTAAATTCCTAGCTGAACAAGTGGCAATATCTGCGGTGAACCAAGGTCAAGATATTGTGATCGTTAATCCTAGCAGTCCCATTGGACCCTTAGATATTAAACCTACGCCTACGGGGGAGATTATTCTGCGGTTTTTGCGGAGAGAAATGCCCGCTTATGTGGATACGGGGTTAAATTTTATTGATGTGCGCGATGTAGCCAAGGGACACCTATTAGCTTTACAAAAAGGCAAATCAGGCGATCGCTATATTCTCGGTCATCAAAATCTTAGCCTTAAACAACTCCTAGAACAACTCTCCCAAATCACCAATTTACCAGCACCACAAACATCCATCCCAGCTTGGATACCCCTTACAGTAGCTTGGGTAGAAGAAAAAATCCTCGCACCACTAGGAAAAACTCCCACAGTTCCCATAGATGGAGTCCGCATGGCACAGCAACCAATGTATTATGATGCTTCTAAGGCTATCCGCGAATTAGGTTTACCTCAGTCACCCCTGAATGTAGCCCTCAAGGATGCTGTAGATTGGTTTGTGTCTAATGGTTATGTGAATAGGTGACAGGTTACAGGTTACAGGTTACAGAAATTAATTACCAATGACCAATGACTAATGACCAATGACCAATGACCAATGACCAATGACCAATGACCAATGACCAAATTGAGGAGTGTTAGTTTCATGGCAATTAATTTACAACAAGCAATAGATATAGGTAAATATTTAGTTACACAACGCTTATTAGGGCGGAAACGCTTCCCCCTCGTATTGATGTTAGAACCCCTATTCCGGTGTAACCTAGCTTGTACTGGTTGCGGTAAAATCCAGCATCCAGTAGAGATCCTCAAGCAAAATCTTACTCCAGAACAGTGTTTTGCGGCTGTGGAAGAATGCGGCGCACCGGTTGTTTCTATTCCCGGTGGCGAACCCCTCCTACATCCCCAAATAGGTGAAATTGTTGAAGGTTTAATTAAACGCAAGAAATATATTTACTTGTGTACTAATGGTTTATTACTAGAAAAGAGTCTTGATAAGTTTAAACCTTCTCCCTATCTAACTTTTAGCGTCCATTTAGATGGAATGCGAGAATGGCATGATAAATGTGTAGACAGAAAAGGCGTTTTCGATACTGCTGTCCAAGCAATTCGCGCCGCTAAAGCTAAAGGTTTTCGTGTCGCTACTAACACGACCATTTTTGAAGGTTGCGATATCCAAGAAATGCAGGGGTTTTTCGATTTTCTGGAAACCTTGGGTACTGACGGGATGATGATCTCTCCTGGTTACAGTTACGAATGGGCACCAGATCAAGATCATTTTCTGCAAAAAGAACAAACCCGCGCTTTATTTAAAGAAATTCTCTCACCTTACACATCTGGAAAAAAGAACTGGAACTTTAATCACAACCCTTTATTCTTAGACTTTCTCATTGGTGAAAAAGACTATGAATGCACCCCTTGGGGTAGTCCTAGTTATAGTGTTTTAGGTTGGCAAAAACCTTGTTATCTATTGAATGAAGGTTACTATACAACCTTTCAGGAGTTGTTAGATAAGACTGATTGGAGTCAATACGGTGGCGCTAGTGGTAATCCTAAATGTGCTGATTGTATGGTGCATTGTGGTTATGAACCGACAGCAGCGATGGATGCAATGCAACCGAAAAATATTGCCCGTTCTCTAACCACTGTGTTTGGTAAAGGGTAAATATAGCGATTATCGTAGGGGTAGCGCCCCCGTGCCTACCCTATTGTGAGAAGATTTGTCTGATTCACTGCTTAATATTTCTTAACATAACTCTCTTGACTGAATTGACATAGATTGACATATAATCACAAAAGAGACAACTAAAAAAAACTAACCAATAAGCCTTTTTGCTTACTGAATTAGGATTTCGGGGTTATAGCGCAGTTGGTAGCGCACCTCAATGGCATTGAGGGGTTTAAGAGAGCTTAAAAGCTAGAAACCTGATTCTTTGGTTAGTTTAATAGAAGTGCCTTCATGCAGTTTGCATAAACTTGCATAGAGGGCTATGAAAGAACTTAAAGTCAGAAAGAATGGTAATAGATGCCTACTCAGGTGGACTTACCAAGAAAAAGATTACAGTTTAACTTGGGGAAAGTGGACTGATAAAGTTGAAAGGGCAAGGCTAGAGTATTGTGGTAAGTTAATATACCAAGATTGCCTTTTAAATCAGTTTGACACTTCCCTGAATAGATATAACCTTTGGTTGCAAGGAATCACTTACTCAGGTAATGGAGGCTCAAAGCCTGCTGAATCCAACTTCCCTCCATTGATTTCCTTATTAGAAGAGCGTCAAGAAGAAACTTACAATAATGCTGATGCTGCTTTAATAAAGCTGATTAAAGCTTATGGGAAGGAAATTAAAACTACAGCAGATGCCAAAGCTTTTATGAAATGGCTAGATGTTAGAGGTTTAAAACCTTCTAGCAAGAAGAGATATTTAGCTATTTTGCAAGCAACTAGAAGAGACATATTTGGGGAACTAGAAGTAAAGGTTCCTCAAACTCCAATGGCTAAACCATTTACAAAAGCTGAGGTTACAAGGATACTAGCTTATCTTCAGGATAGCAAACATTACTTCATTTACCATGACTTTATACTTCTACTTTTCAACACAGGACTTAGGACTTCTGAAGCTATAGGTCTACAGTGGAAGAATATTGATCTGACCAAAAGAGAGCTGCACATTTATGAGTCTCTTGGTAGGAGTAAAGGTAGTAGTAATAGGCGGGAACGTAAGACTACTAAAACTGGTAAATATAGGGTTGTGCCAATTAACAATAATGTTTATCAAATGTTAATTAAAAGACCTAAAGGAGGTAAGGATGAGTTGGTATTTACTTCTTTAAAAGGTCTAGCAATAGATGACCACACCCTAAGTCAAAGATGCTGGAGAAACACTCTCAAAGCTTTAAATATTGAACATAGGGCTCTATACACAACTAGACATACATTTGTTAGCCACTGTGTTGATAGTGGTTTAACTGTGGCTGAGGTTTCTTCAATTACTGGGCATAACCCTAAAGTGCTTTTAGATCATTATCTAGGTAGTGTTAAGAAACCCCACTTACCTGAATTATGATCTCATATTTCTCTTTTTATCTACTATCAATAAACAAGGAAACAGAAAATGGAAAACCCTGCTTTGATAACAATAGTTGAAGAACTAGAAGCTTGTGTGAAGGAACTAGAAAAGTCTATTAAGGTTATAAAAGTATATGACACTCATTTTCAAGATGACCCTGAATCAGTATTCACCCTTACTTGTGGTGAGTTTAGTGAGGTTTCTCGCATAGTTTTCAAAAGGCTACAGACCTTGCAAGTAAGGATTATTACTTCTGATGTAGGTTATAAAGCTCCCTAATTTAAATAACCTGATGAATAGTTGAGCTTAGAGTTAATTCATCAGGTTATTTGATAAATCAGTGGGTGATTTATTTTTTCTCCTTTGCTATTTCTTTCTCAATTTTCTTACTTAGTTTCTGAATTTCTGAATCAAACTTTTCTTGCATTTCAGGTAAGACTTTAAGGACGGCTTCTAAAACTTCTATCTTCTTATCTTCTGACTCCTCTGCAAAGTGTTTTTGAATTGCAGTATTCCAATCATTTATCAAGTCTGGCAGGGTTGAAAATACTATGTTAATTTCATTTTTGATTGGTATTGGCATTGTTAGATACCTGAATAATAAAGTAAGGGTCTTTAATTATTTCCATTATAGAACTAAAGACTTAACTGAAATAACCTGATGAACAGCTAATCTTATAGTTGACTCATCAGGTTTTTTGATGTGAATGGGGGCTGAGGGTTTAAGATTCTGCTATTTCTTTAATTTTCTGCATTAAGTCTTGCTTGGTGCTAATTTCCTCCCTTGAAATTACCTCCATTCTGTATGCAACATACAAATCTTCAAGAGCTTCTTCAAGTGTGCTTTTTACATCCTGCACTTTACTTACATATTTTTCATCATTATCCTGATGTACAGTAAAATCTTCACCATCAGGGATTCTGATTTCTAAAGCCCCATCTACTGATAAGTAGGAGCTATATAATTTTTTGATTGCTTCTTTTCTCGCTTCTTGAGCCTGCATAATTACACACTTGGTTGATTGTTACAGAGGGGTTGTATACCATTAGCTATTCAGTTTATGTGATAGTGTTCACTATAGTGCGATCGCTCCCTATTGAGAACTCTAATGGTAAAGGGCAAATTGATGAGTAGCTAATCTTATAGCTGACTCATCAAGTTTTCTTGATATGAGAGGGGTAATGTTAGTTGTTTACATACCCATTCTTTTTAATTTCTCTTGTACCTTGTCAAGTTCACTGACTGTTCTAAATTGAGTTTTATTAACATTTCCATGTGTAGAAGATTTATTGGCATCTGTTTCTACTAGCTGCTCTGTCCCTGTAGGCTTAATAGAGTTTTCTTGTTCTGACATAAGGTATTTTTCTACTAAGTCTAGATCACATTCAGGGGAACCTTCTTCAATGTGATTCCAGAAGAATACATTGTCAACCATACCTACATCAACTATATGCTTTAGAATATATCCAGACATTGTAGACAAACTCTCACTATGGTCTGGGTCTATATAATCTGAGTCTTTATATATGACATTACATTCACTTAAGGACCAAACATCACCTAGTAGCTTATATGCTTGGTAGAGTTTGCTGATAGCTTCTCTTCTTGCTTCTACTCCAGTAAGCATTCTATCTTCTACAATCTCATTATTACTCCCGGTTCGCCCATTTTTTAGGGAGTTAGGAAAAATGTGCAGATAAAAGTATAATCAGAGACAGGTTATACAAAATAAGCTAAGTAAGTATATGTTCGACGTTATGGCAACTGAATCCATAATTACAAACGAACGAGTAGATGACATACCCGTACTACTCACACAGATAGAACGGATGGGTGTACAAAAGCTAATAGATAAAAACTTCCCCACCCATGGAAATTGGCGAGGACAAAGCTTGGGGAATGTAGCAGTGATCTGGTTAACACATATCTTATCGCAAGCAGACCACCGTTTAAATCAAGTTCAAGCCTGGGCTGGTAAACGGTTAGAAACATTGAAAAAATTGATTGGTGAAAGCTTAAACGAACTTGACCTAACCGATGACCGATTAGAAGCAGTATTGCGTTACCTTAACTGTGACGAGAACTGGTATGCGTTTGAGGAAGAACTGGGAAGTAATTTGTTGCAAGTGTATGATATCAAACCAGAACGGGTAAGACTGGATAGTACAACAGCTTCAAGTTATTGCGGGGTGAATACTGAAGGGCTATTTCAATGGGGTCATAGCAAAGACCATCGTCCAGATTTGGCACAAGTCAAAATCATGCTATCAACATTAGACCCATTAGGAATGCCAATAGCAACAGAAATATTATCGGGAGAAAAAGCAGATGACCCTTTATATATCCCCGCAATTGAGAGAGTCCGTTCGACGCTAAAACAGCCAGGATTACTGTATATTGGGGACTGTAAAATGGCATCAATGGGGACAAGAATCCATATTGTATCAGGGGGAGATTTTTATCTATGTCCTTTAAATGCCAAGCAAACACCGACAGAAAAATTAAGAGAATATCTGCAACCAGTTTGGGATGAAAAACAAGAATTGACAACTATCAATTATGATTATGCAGATGGAAAAACGAGAGAGATTGCTGAAGGATTTGAACTAAAATTGCTCCAAAAAGAAAAGATTAACGAGCAAGAAATATCTTGGGAAGAGCGACAATTAGTAGTCCGTTCTTATGCCATTGCCCAGACAGAGGAAAAATATCTACGTGAACGCATACAGAAAACCGTTCATGCTCTTGAACAACTAAAAATCCCCAAACGCGGCAAGAAAAAGCTGACATCATTTCCAGAGTGGGAGTTATCTGTAGCTGAGATTCTCAAGCGTTATCGGACTGGGGGATTATTTGAAATTGATATTCAAACTCAGCGAGTTGAAAAAGTTAAAAGACAATATGGCGAACGTCAATCTCAAATAATAGAAGAAGTTTCCTTTAATTTAGATTTTAAAATTAATGAAGACGCGGTAAAACAACAAGTTCAACTGTTAGGCTGGCGAGTTTATGTCACTAATGAAACTGAAGCTAACCTGAGTTTGAAACAAGCAGTTCGTGCTTATAGAGATGAGTATTTGACAGAACGAGGATTTGCTCGACTTAAAGGCTTTCCTCTTTCTTTAACTCCAATTTATTTACAACGTGAAGACCATATTACTGGTTTGATCCGACTACTTTCAATTGGTTTGCGAGTTTTGACTCTTTTAGAGTTTCAGGTTCGTCGCCATCTTGACAAAAATCAAGAAAAATTGGCTGGACTTTATGCTGGTAATCCTCAGCGTAAAACGGCACGTCCTACTGCTGAAATGCTTCTTGTTGCATTTAAAGAAATCACATTGATATTAATTGAGGTTAACAATGAAGTCTACACTCATTTAACTACTCTTTCCCCTTTACAGCAGCGTATTCTTGTTTTACTTGGGTTTCCCCCTACTATTTATACTCAGCTTAGTGGTCAATCTTTTACTCCTGAGTAGAATTCTTCTAACTCTCGCAAAAATGGGCGAACCGGGAGTTATTAGTCATAATCCACACCTAGCTAAGTACCTGCCTATAATAGATCATCCTATACCTCAAGTCAAATGATTCATGTCACTATAATGCGATCGCTCTATTGATAGTTGGTATAGGGTATTAGAGGGGGCTTTTACTGTCTAAGTAAGGTAAATTATCTATAGTTATATATAATGCTTGTGGTATCCTAAGTGGTAGCGTACCCCCTTTGATTATAGCTTGAAAGGTATACTGGGTAAGGGTTATAGATTTAGGCTATACATACCTATGATACTAGTTTAGATTTACTGTCTACTATATTCCTATTATCCCTAATACACTATCCAATTCCCTTACTTACTACCCTTACCTTCTATTCCTACTTACCTAAGATATACTATAAAATTTTGTCTAACTAGTAGTAAGTTTACTAAAGGTTTACTGATAACTTGGTTAAGTTTAGGGGAGGTTTACTTTCTCAGTATAACCTTTTATTTATAGTTACTAGTTTTTACTAAGTGGTAGCATACCCTTCTTACCATAATGGCTGAAAGCTTTACTAGGTAAGTGATACAGCCTATATTATTTACTATAAATACATACCTATGATACTTACCTCCCTATACTCCCTTCCCTATACTACCTTACCTCCACTAACCCCCTATACTTCCTTCCATACTAACCTTACCCCTTACTTACCTACACTTAACTATAAAATTTTGGTATCTAACCCCCTTCAGTTTACATACACACAGCCCCCTTCAGTAGGTTACGGTATGGCTGCCTTTTATATAGTTAAGTATACATTTACCCTAAAAGGAGGTGGGGCGAGCTTGCGAGCCCTTACAGTCTACTATTGTTATCACTTAACCAAGTTGTCACTTACCTAGCAATCAGTTAACTAGTCCCACACTACTAAGGAGGGCTCTAATTGACTTAGCACCCTCCCTTACCTTTAACCTACTAGAGTTACAGGAATCCTTTCTCCTCTAACTTTGCATATCTCAAACCTGATCTCTCCTTAGCTATATCAACTGCTTCCTGCGGTATCTCCCCAATAACAACTAAGCCATCATGTTGGTTGTTCAATGTCTGGAATCCATATACAGGTCCAAGTTTAGTTAAGTTGTGTATGAATCCAGCTTCACTACCCTGTAAGAAGAATGCTGATAACTTTCTCTTAAGGGTATTTGAGTTAACCCACTCTCCCTTAGTATTCTTATAGTCATCTAGGTTAAAGAATACTCCTGTTCTGTTATATACTCTATGTGACCCTCTAGGGTATACGGAGTTCTTTTTTAGGTATCTTTGGATCAACCACTCCTGCCAGTTATCAATACTTACCTTCAAGGGTCTAACTACACCAAAGAACTTCTTATAGTAAGACATAGCTAACTCAGCATCACCATTTGCTTCCTCATAGAAGCAGTTAAACAGGGCTCTACTAGGAGCAGCATCAGTTTCAACCCACTCACCATTTACTTTCTTAAGAGCCTTTGTAGGGGCAAAATCTTCTACAGTAACCTTTTCAATCATGAAGGCTCCCATGACTAGTGCTAGAAAACACTCCTTCCATCTATCCTTACTGACACCTACCATATCAGCAAATACCTGTTTATCTTGGTCTAGGTAGTTAGTTAACCAAGTAGTGTCAATCTTATCCTTCCACTGAGCATCATCATTAGCGTCTTCAAACCATTGAATCAAGCCCCACACTTGAGAACTCTTAAGATCATAGTTCTTTAGATTAGGTATCCCACTAAAGCCAGCTTGCTTCATAGCCCTGCTACAGTTTTGCATGCCTACACCTGCTTCTGTTATTCTACCACTCATCTGAGGACCCTTTTCACTAAACATAACCTTGTAGTCCACAAAGTCACCATGCTCATTAACTGTATGGCTTAGTATATGTTGATAAGCATGACTGTCAAGGGCTAGAACTTTATTATCCCTAATAGTTCCACCGCCAAACAGACCATCTGCTACATCACTAAGCCTATCTATGTGAGACTTAATAGCAACTATATTAACTCTACATAGTTTAATAAGCTCTTGAGCATCAAGTATCAGTTCAGGGTGATCAGTACCCTTATCACTCTTTTTAGGGTATCTAACCTCCTTAAGTGTGTTAATCAGTTTACCACTTATCAGGTCATAATACTTAGAAGACTTAGCCTCCTCCAGGGTATTGACCCCTGATGATATCAACATAGCTAATATAGATAGATGTATACGGAACTCTCTACAGATGTGTTTCTGCTTACTATAGGTTTGACTAACCAAATGCCCATCTACTGTGGTATAAGTACCAATGTTCTTAACCTCAATAAGCTCCTTTGCAATCAGTCCATCAATATCTAACTTAACTTTCTGACCCCATTCTTGCTGCATCAACTTGAAGCTAACAGGAACCCAACCTTCTTCCTTTCTACTGAGACTTACTAATGTAGAATTATACAAGTGAACAAAGAAGTGGTAGTCAGCAGAGGAGTAACCTTTAAGTAGGTTGTCTATTAAGTTCTTAGTAGACTCTGAGCTTTTGTAGCGTTTAGTGATGTATGCGTTTGTCATATTCAGTTGTTTATTTAGTTTTAGTGAGAAAAGGAGAAGGTAAATTCTTGAGGGAGAGAAGCATCATAATTACCTCCCTCAATTGTAATACTAAATTACCAAAGCCGCTGCATTTGGGGTAGGGCTATCAGAGGGAATAGTATAACCAGCTTTCTTTAGCTGCCTCATGATAAAGCTATAACCCTTAAAGGTGCAAACACAAACTGAGTAGTTTCTATCTCTTTTAAAGTCATACTTTTGTGCAGTTCTCATATAGCCTTCCTCTACAAGGGTAGACTTAGGAACATTGCAATGTTGAGCATCATAGAAAACAAAACCTTTTTCTCTAAGAAATTTAAATAAGTTGTTAGGTCCCATACCAGGGATAGCTAAATTCTTAGCAACAGCAGCAATACTCATTGTCCCATCAGTATCACAAAGTCTAGTCCAACTTTCAGCTTTAGGAGTCAGTTCAACTACTTTACTATTCAGTTCAGCAGCTTTCAATACTAACTGCTGCTTCTCTTCCTCAGACGCGACAAAAGCTCTCAATGCAGATAAATAGTCATTAGGAAATTTAGCTTCTCTGGCTGCTCTAAATAACTGGACTAATTTGACTTTAGCAGCCCTAACTTGGGGTGTATTAAGACTAAAAGTTAATGCCAAATAAGCTTGGTCTTCATTTAACAAGTAGAAAGTTTCAGGTCTACCTCCTGTACTTTCCGCGCTCTCAACAGCTAAAGTACCAAGTTCTTCAAAGTCAGATTGATAAGTCCTGATTAAGTCCTTAAAGTTCTTATGCAGAATACCTAACTCAGCAGCCACTAATCTTGAATCTACAACTAGAATATCTTGAACAGTTTGAATAGAAATATTTATGTTGGACATGGTAATATGTTTATATAAGTTTGAATATTTAGGTAGCCCCC
Source organism: Anabaena sp. 54 (assembly GCF_017355725.1). NCBI lineage: Bacteria > Bacillati > Cyanobacteriota > Cyanophyceae > Nostocales > Nostocaceae > Anabaena > Anabaena sp. 54. The sequence goes on along the minus strand of NZ_JAAVWA010000008.1, from coordinate 43,870 downwards.
ATTAGTAAATCAGTGAGGGCTATTTACTTTTAGAATAATTGACTTTTGTAATCTTGAATGTAAGACTTAACTGCTGCTCTTATGATATCTGATTTATCTAAACCTCTTAAATCAGCTATCTTCTGAAGCTCTGCATTGTCATTTAAGTAAAGTCTAATTGAAGTAATCTTATCTAGTTGCATATTTAGTAGTTAGTTAATAAGTTATTTGGAAAGTTGTATTTCCTTACTCATCTAATATATCACATTTACTAATAGATTACAAGAGATAAGACTGGTATTAAATGGGCAATTCATGAACCCGCCCCCTCAATAAACACTAATATTAACTAACTCATAAGAGGAATAGATGGAAGACTTTAAAACTTGGTAATCTGTAATTCCCAATTAACTAAACCTTAGACAACTGACAATAGTTGTATTACCTTTGCTAACCTAATCCCTGAAGCGTTGAAGATTAGGAAACTAATATTAGATTGCTCAGTGAAGTGAACTTACAATAGTCAGAACTAGAGTCAGTTATTTAATAGTCAGCTTAGTGGTAGTTAGCCTGATTCATTTGGCTTAGAAACAGGTGGCTTAGTGGTATTCAACTAATAATTCAGTCAGCTTAGAAACAGGTGGCTTAGAAAGTTGTAGCATTTGCAGTATACTATACCGCAGTTATCACATATAGTACACTTATGCTATCAACAGTCTTAACCCAAGTTAGCTTGTATCTGCTCCCATTCAAATTGGAATATAGTCCTAACAGCCTGCTGTTTGTTTTGATATTGTAATGAGTAATCTGTACAAAGTTTTCTAAGTTGTGCTGCCTTCATTTGCTTTAACTGTTTCTGTCTGTCTACAGTGTTATCAACTTCATCTGTAGAAGCCAATAAAGTCCCCTCACTCTGTTCTTGCTGTAAGTTATCTTCCACTGTGGGATTGCTGTCTAAAGTAGATTCAGTTAATGATGACTCAGCTATTAATTCACCTACTGGTAAATCAGCTAGTGGTTGATCTATTGGTAAGTTAGTTAATGATTCAGTTAATGGTAAACCAGCTAATGTAACTTCAGTATTCTGTTTACTTACTTTACAATAAACTTTCCTTCCTAAATTAAAGATTGCTGTCAGTAATAAAAATAGTAATTTAATAAGTCTAAAAATAAACCTGACAGTTGCCTTGAAGTCACTAGCAAACTCTTGTGATTGGACTTCTGTTAATGATTGCTGAAAATATGTATTCATGTTTATTATTCCTGTCTATTGTTGATTTGCTGTTTGTTAATAAAAAAAGATAACTAAATACTGAATCGTTAGTTATTTTATAAACTTAGGGAGTATAAAGTTCTGTCTACTGTATAGCTAACAGTGAGAGGCTAACCAGGTGACTACTTAAGCTTTTAGTCCTGTTAGTGAGTGAAGCAGATATGTCCTATCAGTGAGGGGCTAAAAGAGGTCTTACCACTGAAGCGTATTGGCTCAGTAGGTGAGTGACAAGAGTTCTCCAAAGGTGAGATGCTAAGAGGACTCTTAAAGAGAAAAGAAAGAAGCATGACACCATGAAAACTTAGGGAGTACACACCCCCTTGCTACTCCTTACTAACACAGTTAACTCAGTTCACTCTCCATCTGGTATAAGGTACTAACATGTAGCTTTCCCTTATTACCGGAGTAGTGTAGCCACAGATACTAACACAAGGTTTTCTCTGTAGACTATTCACTGAGTTAAAGCGTTCAGGAGTAGATTATTCAGCTCTCTACCTTAAACATCCTCTGTGTCAAGCACTTCTGAGGTTGTTACGGTTGTAGAGAGATAAAAGGCTTAAACTTCAACCCTCTGTGTCTATACTGCGTATAGCACTTCTGAGGGGCGTTACAGTTCCTTCTATAGGTTTATAGACTAATCCGCACTGTAGTACATAGAGAGTAAACTTAATTACAGTCAACCTATGCTTATAGACAACTAACAAAGCTAATCAGCTTCCTAAGAAGTTTTCACTAAGCTAGTCATCTAAACCTTACACTAATCAGCTCACAAGGAGTTTTCATACAAAGTCTACAGTGGTTTCATCTAATCACCATTGGTCTTAGGCAGAATAAGAACTGACACACAATCCTACAAGTAGGCAGAATAAGTTCCGCACACAATCCTAAGACACCTGAATGTTAAGGGCATCCATCAATAAAAAAGAGAGAGTTGATGCTCTCTAACACACCTACTGTTTTATACCCCCCGCCATTAGTCACCTGCCCCAGCCCACCCTGTACAGATACATATATATTTAACAACCCAGGTATCTAAATACAAAACTACTTTTATTTAAACTACTATAAGTCACCTTTATTATTTATCCCACTTTACATTAGTTCATTTAATGTATATAATAAACATAAGTAAACTTTTATTTTAGATGGCTACAAAACAAGAACTGCTAGATGCTTATAAAGGATTAAATCCTTCTGGCAATAGAGAGTTACCAGTTAAAATTATTCAGGTAGTTGTAGAACAAATTAAATCATTTATATTAGGTGATGGCTATCAAAAGAAAATAAAACTTTTAGCTATCAACCCTGAGCAACAAGAACAATTAAATTTACAATTAGAGCAGATTAAACTTTATAGTCTATTACAGGATGTTTACCTAGATGTACCTGTTTATGGAGAAACTTATATTGAGGTTTCTGATGGTAAGCTGCGTCATATTAGAACACTTGATGTTGATGACATAAAAGTTGACCCTCTTGACCCTTTAAAGGTTGTTTATCTAAAGGAATCAAGAGAGATTTATGACGCTGTTAATAACAAGTATGTCAAGGTAAAAGTAGAACATTATCTGACTCTACCCACAGAGAATCAGACTACTCTAGATTTATTTAATCTGCCTGATTATAAATATTTTGTTAAGGTTGGTGATGCTGAACCTGTAGAAATAGGTGATCACATTCCTATTGTTAGAATAGTGAATTCATTAGATGGACGCACTGCTCAGTCTGCTATTGAAAGATTGGTTCATCTACAGCTTGAATATTCTGAAGTCAGGTCAAGAATTAATCTAAATGGTAAACATCATAAACCTCAAGTTTTTACAATTGGGACTTCTGCACCTGCGATTATAGGCAGAACTAATTCAGCACAACTTGAGAGTGTAGAGTCAGCTACAGGGTCAGCAGCTTTCCAAACAGCATTTACTTCTGATGCTGCTAGTATTTTACATTTACCTATATCTAATAGTGCTGCTGAATTAGGTATTACTCCTAAGATTGGATACCTACAACCAGTAGATAGCCCATACTTAGAACGTCAAAGACTAATCATTTTACAAGACATTTATTCTTTAACTGGAGTAATGGTTCTTGAGCTACAAAATGCTAGGTCAGCTTCTAGTTCATCTTCTCTCAGTGTCCTTTATGAACCATTGAAGGCAGCTACATTAAGCAGAGCCAACTATTTAATTTCAGCTATTAAAACTATATTCCTAGAGTTAGGCATTGACATTCCTTTTAGGGTGGAATTACCTGACATGATGCCTAGAGATTTACAAGATAAAAAACTGCAAATTGAAGCTGTTAGACATAAGTTAATTTCTAGGAAGAGATACCTGGTTGAAGTTGAAGGGTTAACTGAAGAAGAAGCACTCAAAGAACTTGAACAACTAGACAATGAAAAGGGATTAAACATTCAGTATTCTGCTGCTCTAACTGACTCTAAAGATAAACCTAACACTGATGAAAATACTTTATTTGAGGATAGTGCTTACTCCGCAAGAAGTAATACTGCAATTAATTAATTAATTATGGAAGAACAACAAACACAAGAATTAGATTTAGGGTTAGAAGTCATCACCCCTCCTACCATTGAAATTGATTTTGAAGCTGCTTTAGCTAAAACTAAACCTGATTTTCAAAAGATGGCTAAACTTCTAGGTATTCAACCAAGTGGTAATAATCAAGAAGAAGTGGAAAGTGACCTATTATCTAAACAGCAAGCATTAGAAAAAGAACTGAAAGAAACTTTAGTTCCTAAGATTACAGCTACTCTTCAATCAGCTTTATCTAAAACTTCAAATAGTCCTACTATTAAACCTGGTGTTTCACTTAATATTAATACCACTGAAGACTCTCGCAAGACTAGAGCTTGGAGAGGTTATTAAACCTACTAAATCAAACTAAAAATTATTTATGTTAAACGTCTATTACAATACAATTCTTTATAGATTTATTGCAGCTAACCATTTAGATGGTTCTATTATCAGTGCTGTAGCATCAGGAGATATCCCTGAAGGTTCAATTATTTCACTTAATAGTTCTGGTCAAGCAGTTCAGTGTAATGCTACTACAATACCTCTTGGTGTTGCCCGTCACGCTGCTAAAAGTGGAACAAATCTTTCTATTGAGCAAAGTTGCATTATTGAAAACAGAGGGGTTTCTCTTGGTTTAACTCCTGGAACAAGAGTATTTGCAGCAGCAGCAGGAGCAGTAGCAGCAACAGGAACTAATGCTGTAGGTGTAGCTTTAACTGCAAATAGAGTTGCAATTGCACTTAGTTAATTTTTATTACTTAATTACTAATTTAAACAAAATATATGACTTGGACTACTCAATTTTTTGGTGAACTTTCTCAATTAGATGCTGAATTAACTAGTATAGATAACATTTCTGTAGTTCAGATAATTAGAGAAGTTGATAATGATATCACCTTTTATAATGACCAAAGTGCTAAGTTTTTTGGACCTCTAACAGAATTAATTTCAGTACCACAAAAAACTGTACGTTACTATGATGGTGAAGATTTAGAAAACTGGAATGAAGCTGCTAGACCTAGTAGCAGAATTTCTCTTTGGGATTATACTCAAGAGATTCCTTTTGAAGAAAAAATGACTGCATTAACTTTAACTACTCGCGCAGTTAAAACAATGACTGCTGATGAGTTAGCTGCTTATGTTCAATCTAAGTTGACTGCTTTCCAAAAAGCTAAGTTTAATGCTCTCAGACAAGCAATTTTTAATAACACCAATAGAGTTATTATTGACTCCCAAGCTAAATATCAAACTACAAGTTTGCCATTTTGGAACTCTGCTACTGGTACTAGTGTGCCTGCTATTAATGGATATACTTTTGTATCAGGGGATTTGCAACATTACAATGGTGTTGCTACTGGTACTACTCCTACAGGTACAGATGTTAGAACCCGCTTAATTGATAAAGTGCGGCATCATGGGTTTAACCAAATTGAGATTTGGGTATCTCCTTATGATTACAGTTTGGAAGCATTAACTGGTATTTTTGTGCCTGCTGATAACCAGATTGGTAGGTCTTTAATGACTGCAACTGGAACAGCAACTAATGAAAGAATGCGTCCATTTAGTCCCTGGGAAAACCTAGTTGGATTTGTTTACAACTGTCCAATAATCAAAACTCCTATTGTGCCACCTAACTATGCAATTGCAGTTGGAACAGATGGTGGAGCATTAAAAGCACCTTTCTTAAGTCGTCAACATCCAATTGCATCTCTTCAAGGATTGCAAACTGAAGTTAAGTCTAATTTCCCTTTAGAAAATACAATTATGACTGAGGGTTTTGGCTATGCTCCTAACCATCGTGGTGCTGTAGCAGTTCTTCAAATGAACTCTACTACTTATACAGTTCCTACTATAGTTTAACTCTAATCATTTGGAGGGGTAATTCCCTCCTGTAAAACATTATGTTTGCAGATTTAGAAAGATATAAAGCCTTAGAAAGAGATTTATCAATATCATCAATTCTTAATCAGTTTTCTGGTTTAGTTTATGTTCCAGCTATAACTTATCCAAGTTTTCAAAATACTTTACAAACTGCTGGTGCAGTAACCATAAATGTAGATAATGCTACTTGCACTATACAAGGTAGTGCTACTATTTACCCTGCTTATTTCATTCCAGGTTACACAACTGAAAGTGCTTCTTTAGCTGGCAATTTTAACAATGTTATAACTAGTAATTCTTTATTTAGTTTGTTTGACAGCGAAGTATTAATAACTCAGTTAAGTCCTACTTACTGGTATCCTAATAATTATCCTGATGCTTCATGGGGTAGACTTAGACAATGCCCTTTTCTTGCAAGTTATTTTTTTGATTTAGGTTCTTCTAAAACTTATGCTGGAACTCTTGATTATTTTCAATATGATGATTCAGGATTATTTTTATTTAATCTTTTAGAAGTTTATCAATTTGTAAGTGGAGGAATTAATAATAATGTAAATGTTAGAGTTACTTCTGCTAATATGACTTACCAACCATATACTGATAGTAGTGGTGGGATTCAAGCTTTATCTAAAAATACTATTATCAATTATATAAAAAGATTTCCCAATAGGATAATTTAAAATTATGCCAGTCTCAATTACTTGGACTAATTTCTTTAATAATTATTTACGCCCTGCTTTAAATGACACTACTACTAGTATTGTTGATAGTAGCAGAGCTAATTTACTTACATTATTTGTACTTTCTGATCTTCAAGCTAAAGGTTTAACTGACATAACATCTACTGTATCTAGTGGAGCTATTACCTCATTAGATGCAAATGTGATTGATGCTTGGAACTTAATAGGATTTGGAGTTAAATATTACTTTGTAAATGACCCTGTAGTTAAATATGATTCTGCTTCTGGTACTTCCATTACTAGAGACAGAGAATTAATAGAAAAAGCACAAACAGATTATTTTTTACATCTCAGGGCTTATATTACTATTAACAAATTAGCTACACTAACTGCTGCTGAATTCTGGACTCAACAAGATGTTATAGATTTAATAGGCAGTGGAGCTTCTAAAACTTGTTGTAAGGATAGCTTAGAAGATAAGTTAGCTTTAATTGCTAGGGAAGAACAAAAAGATTTAACTATTGGTGATCAGAAAAGATTAACTGCTATTGAGTTAAGGCAACTTGAAAGAAGTTATGAATTAGAAGATAAAGCTGCATTAATTGAAAAGTCAGCTACCAATGGTGCATGGACTTCAGCAGGACAATTTACTGTTTCTTACTTGGTTGATTACCAAACAGAATTAGAAGACACTGTACCTTTATTCCAATTAGATTTAGATAATGATTCCTTTGGTATTCCAACTATTGTAAATGTACAAACTTACAGTGGTGGTTTCATTGACACTGCAAAATATAAGAGATTGGATATTGAACTTGTTGCTACTGCTAATGTCAGCTTTATATTAAAAGAATTAGTTGGTCTTACTTGGCAGAATGTTGGTACTTTAACTACTGATAATACTATTGTTAAAAGCTATTCATTGGTTAATACAAATGTCATCAAAGTAGAAGTTACAGGCACTCAAGCTAACACACAATTATTTATCAGAGGAACTTTAAAAGGTTATTAATATGGCTATAGAAATCAGTCCAAGCACCCCTTCTAGCCCTATTCCTACTGTTAATGGTATATCTGTTATCTGGCTTGGTAATTGGGATAATGCTAGAGTTTATAGACGCAATGAAGGAGTATTTTATAATAGCTCCAGCTTTAGAGCCAATAAAACTACTACTCAAACTCCTTCTAATTCAGCTACAGATTGGGATTTATTATCTCAAGGAGTAGATGTATCTAATATTAACAATCACATTGCAAACACATCTAATCCTCACAGCACTACAGCAGCCCAAGTAGGAGCAATTCCTACATCTGAAAAAGGAATAGTTTCTGGGGTAGCTACTTTAGATAGTGGAGGTAAAATTCCTGATGTTCAAATAGCGTCAACCATTGCTAGGTTAACTAATGTTACTGCTGCTCAAGTTGGTAACACTAGTTCTCAATGGAATGCAGATAGAATTCAAGGAGTAAATGTACACACTGCTACTCCTACAAATGGGCAAGTTTTAACTTACAGCACTTCAAATAATAGATACGAACCTTCTACTCCTTCTGGTACTAGTAAAATCATCCAAGTAATAAATTCATCTGTTCCTTTTTGGTCAATTTCTACAAGTGGAACTCAACAAAGTACAACTCTTACTGCTTCAATAACCCCTACTAATGCTAGTTCAACTATTTATATAACAGGAGCATTAACAGGTGTAACAAAAAGTACGTCAGTAAATACTCACTATTTTAGTGTTCAAGTATTTGATGGAACTAATGGATATACTATAGCTATTAATGTTGGTAGAAGAGCCGATGCTTATCCTGAAGCTGTACCTATTATTTTATTTCTTCCTGCTTCAGATACATCTACCAGAACCTATACAGTTAGATGTAATCAAATTGGTGGGGGACTTATATCTACTAATACAACTAACTATTTAACATTAATGGAAATTGCTCCATAAAAATAAATATAATTAATTATGATAAATTATGTATAAAAATATTGTAATTGAAAAACAAATCTCCTCCCTAAATCCTGATACAACTCAAATATCAATTAATCCTAATGTCCAAGATAAAATAGTTGAACATATACTACTTCAATCAGGTGGAGTAGGTTTAGGATTTATACTAGCTTTTATAGGTTCAGTTTTTATTTCTAAATGGTTAGGTATACCTGAATTTATTAACAGGTGGATGGATAAATTAGATAGTGAAACTGAATCATTACGCTGTTTAGCCAATGCAGTTACTTCACTAGCTAAAGATTCAACAAATAATCATAATAAATATGTTACTGATCATCAACATATTTTAAATGCAGTTTCAGAAGTGAAAGAAGAAGTTAGAGATATCAAAAGAAAGTTAGAATAAATATTTTCTAATGTGTAATTAGCCTAATATTTCATTTATAAATTATGATATCTCTGAGATGTAGTTATTTAAGAGGTATCTTTTTTGCATTCAGCTAGTAATTCTTATAAAGAAAGTGCAGTTTATAAACATAGATATAAGTCAGGTAGAAGACCTGAACCTAAGCGGTGTTTTGTTATTAAAAAAGATGGAACACAATGTAAAAATAATTTGATGATTGGCTATAACTGTTGTGCTACTCATGGGGGTAAAGCAGCCAAAGCTAGAATCACACATGGTCTACATTCTAAATTAGTTAAAGAAAATAATATGAGAGCAATTAAATCATTATCTGCCAAGGAAAGAAAGGAGTTATTAACTACTGATTACAGTAAAGAAACTTTATTAGACAATAGCATTATGCTGTCTGATGCCATGATTGGTAGGCTTATTGACCATCAATCAGAGTTAATAGAAAGGTATAACACAGCAATCCAGTTAAGTGATTCTGTAACGAATTCTACTGCTAGAGAAGCTGAGGTAGCTGCCAATAATATCAATGGTTTGAGTAAAGCTATCACTGATTTATCTAAAGTTATTCAGATTCATCAAGCTCAGATTAATGCTACTTTAAAAACTAGAAAAGACCTCAGAGATAAGAATGAAAATGAACTTACACTCAAGGCTTTGTATGAACAGTTAAGTGTAGACCCCAAAGAATTAATCCAAGATTTAGTTAAAGCCTACCTAACATCTAATCCTGAAACTAAGGTTGATGAATTATTTGCTCTTAAACCAGCAGATGTGGAAATTGAATATGAGTTAGGAGATGATGACTAATGGATTTTAACTCTATCCCTTCTGATTTAGAGGGCATTCTTAAGTCAGAAACATTGAGATATCAATTTATTGCTGGTGCTAATGATCCTGTTCTATTTGTTAAGTATTTCCTTGGTGAAAAAGTAAACCATTACTTAAATGAAGTTGAAAGAATACATCCTGAAACAGGTGCAATAGTCAAAGGACATCCTAAACAGAGACAATGGTTAAGGCAAGCTGTAAATGCTCAGGAGGGGGTATTAAAAGCAGGGTCTAGAAGTGGGAAAACTTTTGTTACTGCTCTCATGCACTTATGGTTTTTATTCTATAGGAAAAGACCTAACAGTTCTGTGTTTTATGGTGACTATAGTAAAAGATTTCAATCAATTAACTGTGCGCCTTCTTTAAAGCAAGCAAAGTTAGTTAAGGATGAAATAATCAACCTAGTTAATGATAGCCCCTTCTTGACCAGCATAGGCTTCATTAAACACATTTCTGATGGACAGCAACCTTTTATAGAAACTTGTTTTAATAGTATTATTTGGTTTCAAGCTACTGTTCAAAAGGGTAGATTTATTTTAGGTTTCTATTTAGATATAGCTACATTGGATGAGTCTGCTTCTGAATATGCCCTTGAACATTTGAGAATGAAAATATTAAATGTCAGAGGTACTGAAGTTAGTGGACGTAAATACTTTATCTCTACTCCCCAAGGTGAAGGTGACACTGCTGGACAGGGTGCTATTTACTTTAGGAAAATGTGGAATGAGTTTAAGGAAAGGAGACTTAAACAAGATAAATCTGTAGTGATTGCTGAGTTTAGTCAATTTGATAATCCTGTTAACCCTGAAGAAACAATCAGGTCAAATATGGTGAACATGACTCAAGCTCAAGTCAGAGAAGAAGTCTATGGTAAATTTGCTAATTATGGAGCTACTTTCTTTGCTGGTAGTTATCTAGATAAAGCTATTGAAAAGGGTGAAAAGCATATTTGTTTCTTCGCCTATGATGACCCAGTTACAGGACATTGTTTACCTGAACATGGTGCTAGTTTGGAGTTTCCATATCTACCTAAAGGTGGTCCAGGTTCACAGTTTTTTACTGGGGTAGATGTAGCTGGTTCTACTAATGGGGATAGTACAGTTTTGATCACACTTCAGTTTATTGACAGGGAGTTGAGAATTGTTGCTTTTGAAAGGATTAGCAAAACTCCTCTGTTTGATCAGAATGGCTGTATTGAGAGGGTTAGGCGTAGGTTAAATCAATTCCCTGGTGAACTTTATTATGATTCTACTGCACTGGCTGGACAGTATTTGAAGGAGTCATTGGAGAAGGAATTACCTGCTGATTTAGCTGAGAAATGTATACCAATTAATAGCACCAAAAAACCTGGTAAGAATCAAAAGCATAATCACAAAACTTTAATGTTGAGTAACTTGGCTGGTGCGGTGGAGAAAGGTAAATTGGTAATTCCTTATGATGAGCAGGACAGGTTAAAGCAACTCAAGACTGAGTTAAGGTTTTATAAACTGGATGATAAAGGATTAGCTACTGATTGTGTTATGGCTTTAGCTTTAGCTGCTTATGCTTGGAAAAGAAGAAGAAGTGCTAATATCTATGGTGATGATTTGTGGGGTGAAGAGGAACAGGAAGTAACTGAGTTTTCAATGTTGAGGGCTGCTTAAATATTAGTTTTTATAAACAAATAAGTTAAATTATCTTGAAATGTGGAAAAATAACTATTATGTCACTTCCTGAGTTTGGATACTCTTCATAGAGGGTTTTTAGCAAGTTCCCAAATGCGGTCGCTCACTAATTTAGTAGCTACATTTTTAGCTTTCTCAAGCTGTTTAGCAGAACATACATTTTTCTCCAGTTGAGGATTACCATATACTAAATAAACAGCTACTACTTTTAGTTCACTGCTATAAGAGTATTTTTTATTTTCAATAAAATTTACTATTTGCTCAGTAATTAAAACATCATTTAACTCTGCTTCCTCTCCTATCTTGTTGAAGACTTCATTATAGTTAGCTTTATCTTCTTTAGGAAATAAAGATAAAAATACGTACCTACATAGGGATAACCTTCTGTACCTTTCTATCAGTACATCATAAAGAATATCCTCATCAGTGTAATGCAGTAAGCTGTTTACTAAGTTATTCATATATTTAGTTGGAAATGAAGATTTAGAGAAAGTCAATCATACTGGAAATAATATCCATTTCCTAATCTATGGATGAACATTTCCCTAAACCTTTTCTCTATGTTCTCTAGTAGAATTCTAGGAATTGGGAGATTGATTAGGTTGAGGACTACTAAATCTATTTTTTCGTTTTGGTTTATTGGAATCTCTTAGTGACAACTTGATTATTGAAATGCTTACCTGATTAATGTGTTGAATCAACACAAAATCTTGATTGTCTTTTTGATCTGTTAACGTGAATGTGATTAAAAAAGGAGATTGATAGTGTAGAGAGGATAAATAAAACTTATCAGTTTGACTAAAGTTTGCTAACTTCACTCCAACTTCATGATCATCCCCCATCATTTCATCATACTCATCAAGTGAAGCAACCAATTGATTATAGAAAGCCTTTGGAGAATTTTTATCATAGATATCAGTAATTACTTGTGCTGTAGTTGTATCAGTGTTTGGAATTAAGCCTGATGCTTTAATGTCAAAATCTCCAGCCATTATTAATACCTTCGTTGAGTGTTAAACTTAGTATAGAATAAAGATTACCCAACTACCAGTAAAATAAAAATAAACCATAGCTTTTTTTATAAAAAGCATAATATGAGGTCATGAATACTCCTTTTTTAGTTATGTGTAAAGTTAATTGTAAGAACCTATGAAACCATCCAAGTCCAAAAAATTATCCCAAAGATTATCCAACCAATCATTCCTCCTGAAAAGAAACCTAGCTCTTGGTAATTGGGATGAGTTTTTTTTGCATAATATGTAAGAGAATCATAAATATATATTGTTGGGTAAAAAGTAAAAAGTAATGGTATTAAACCAGTTATTCCAGGTGTTCTTCCTATTGCTAAAGTCATAAATGATTGCATAAAGAAAATACCAACTGGCTTACTGTTGATTAAATATCCTTTTTCTTTTGCTATTGCAAAAATACGTTTTGTTAATGAATATATAGTTATGCCTGGAAAAGCTCCACATAATACAGGAATAATATTTAAATTTTGTAACTTTTTAATAAAAACCCAGTTTTTATAGAACCAATAATAAATATATAAACCCCCTGTAATGATGCAAAGAAAAATGTATCTAATGGGAGATTGAAGTATTAGAATATTTAATAATTCTGGTCTTTCTGTAACACTGAAATTTGTAGAAGTATTTAATTCTGTAATGTCTTTTGCATCAGGTTTAGTATTGTTGAGTAAATTTATGGAGATCATCACTGGAGCAATCAATATACCCTGACCTAGACCAGATATAATAGGGTTTTTATCTGTTTTAAGTAAAATGCCTATTATAGACAGTATTATTATTTCTAATACAGGTATTATTCTTGTAGATAATTGAGAAATATTCTGTGATTGGGGGATTTCTTGCTTATTAGAATTACTTACAGGAACATTATTTCTAACTATATCTTGACGATATTGGTTAGCTACTGCTGATGAGTCATAAGTTGATACTGAAGTTTCATTGGTTTCATTAATTGGATTGCTTAAAGGTTTTGGATCAAGTTCTTGTACAGGCTGTTCTTGGTTTTTATTATCAGAAATTCTAGTTTGATATAACATAGGCTCTATTTCCTCTATTACATCAGCACAAATTCCTTGACGTAAATTTAATCCAGCTAACATTATTGGATCTACACATTTTTGTTTTAAGATTTCTATTTGATTAATTTCTTTATTAATAATAAATATTAAACTACTAAATGCTTCTTTAGCATTATAGTTATTCCCATTTGATTCTTTTATAACTTCCTCAATACTTTTTCTTATACCTATCAGGCAAGGAATTATATATAAGGTGTAACTTTCTTTAAGGGCAATAGAAACGTCATTTTGCGAAGTAAACTGAGATGCAGCTTCTTCAGATTTTGTAATTTTAATTCTTATATGTAAATCAACTATTGTTAAAAAATCATTGGTAGTTCTTAGATGCACCATTTATTTAAATCCTGTGATTATGATATAAAAATTTAATCTACTTTCACTAGTGAAGGACAATAAGCAAGACTCTTAGAGAGATAAGAGCCTGAGAATGCTTGATTTTAGCAATCTACCCAAGTAAATCTGTGGCTGTAGTTTCCTTAGATACCACAACACATCAGTCTTATTGGCAACAATGTAATGGGCGTGAACTTAATCACAGTCAACCTTTACACTGCTGGTACAAGGGGAGTAAACTTAATCACAGTCAACCCTTGGGTTTTGTAATGATTGCAACCTTTTAGACAATAGCATGGGTGTAGTTAGGTTGTCAACAAGGACACCTAACCTATTGTGATAATTATCAAGGTTAACTTACTACTTAATATTTCTTAATATAGTTGCCTTGACTTACTTTGCATAAACTTGCATACTATTAGGAGTGAAGGCACTAAAAAAAACCAACCAATAAGCCAAAAAGCTTACTGCATTGGAATTTCGGGGTTATAGCGCAGTTGGTAGCGCACCTCAATGGCATTGAGGGGGTCAGCGGTTCGAATCCGCTTAGCTCCATGCAAATTATAATTAATACTTTAGTGGTTGTACCAATGGCGTTAAGGGCAGCGATCGCTAAACTCGTGCCAATGCGATGATCTGTATGGCTATCTACTTCCGCACCGACTAAGGGAGTACCGCCGGTGATTTCCATCCCGTCCGGTAGTTCGCTGATTTTTGCCCCCATTTTATTGAGTTGTTGTGCCATCACAGTAATGCGATCGCTCTCCCTATGATGCTAACATTTTCGTATTAACAACAAGTTCTCACATATTCTTGAAAAACTGGAGATAATTTAAACAGAATCTTATCTTCTTTGATTTTCGTGATTAAATACCGTTGTTGTAAGGATTGTAACCCATTATTAAAATCAACTGAGGATAAATTTAAACTTTGTCTTAATTCTTCTCTGGAAATAGGGTTTTCAAATTTACTTAGTTCTAATACTATTTCTTGTTCTTGGGGTGATAGGTGGTGAAATGTCTCTTGAAAATGAGACTGCATTTGATTGGTAATATGTAAAGTATTTTCAGCTAAAAAATCAGCAACTTGATCATCATAATTTTTATTGATTAGGATACTAATACTTTTTAAATAAATTAAATTACCTTCATATAATTTGATTAATTTTAACCAACTATCCTTATTTTTTAATCCGGTATTTTTGAGAATTTCTGGATTATCTAAACCTGATAATTCTAAAGATTTAATAGGATATAGTTCTTCATCTAAACATTCCATTTCTGGACATTGTTCTTGACTAATTAATATGACACTACTTTGATGTTGGGTTTCTGTAATCATTTTGAATAGGGTTTGATAATCTTGATATTCTGGTTGATATTTTCCCGCGAATTGACCAGGAATAAATATATTTTGTAAATCATCAAGGATAATTAAACATTTTTTATTTGTGAGAATATCAAATAATTGTTTTAATTTATCATTTATTGTTGGTAATGAGTCTAATTTGTGATGTTTTAGTAAATCATCAAGTAATAAATCTAGAGATTGAGGAAATTTTAAACTTCTCCAAACTATAGCATCAAACTTTTGTTGATGTAAGTCTATAAATCTTTTAACGAGTGTGGTTTTACCAATACCGGATAATCCTAAGATTGAGATTAAATGAGTATTTTGATTTAATATCCAATAGAAAAGGGTTTGCAGTTCTGTTTCTCTGTTATGAAAGGTTATGATTTGTGGCGCTAGGGTTAAATCGTAATTATTTGATTTAGATTGAGTATTAGTTGAGTTATCCAGATAATCTGAATTTGAATTATATAATATTTGTGATCCGAAATTCACACAAATATTTTGAGATAATGGTGATAACGAAATATTTAATCTCTTAAAAGTAGAACGAAAATTTGCTTTTTCTAAATTTTCACCTAATTCTTCAGACAACAATTGTAATAACTTCGCAGCAACATTTCTAACTCTACTTTCGCTACGGTTACATTCCTCTGCAATTTCTTGATACGTTTGATCTTCCCAAAGTCCCTTAATGATTGACTCCTGAAGATCATCTAGGTGTTTCCCTTTTTTAGCATAAACCAATTCATCAGCCAATTGTAAAATTTCTGTTACAGTCATAAATGCAATAATTATAAGATTTTCAGGCATTATACACTTTTTGAGCAAGATATTTCAAGATAATTTAAGATACTAGATAAAATATTTTGTAATAAAAGACAAGATAAGATAAGACAGATTAGAATTGCAACCAACAATAATAAAAAGCTATAAAAGTATTTAGATTTATTTTTTTACATTTTTGGTCTTAATTAATCATTTTTTTATGTCAGAAATCACACTTAATAAAACATGGAAGCAAGTCCTTAATATTTTTTATTTAGCTGACGAAATGAAAGATCAAGAGTTGATTGATCAAATTCAATGTCTTGATCTTCCTAATACTTTGATTAATGGAATAATTGCTTCAATAAAAGGTGATACATTATTAATTAATGAATATTTATCTAATTTACCACCGACTTACCAAGATATTGTTGCATGGTTAGCTCCTGTAAAAATTAATAATCAAAAACGTTATGCTTGGATGATTGGAAAAATATCCTCTGTACTTTTTGATGTTCATTCTCGATTTGATCACGCAAGTCTCAAAATATGTGATGATCCAATACTGATGTGCAAATATGAGCCTAAACCACTGATGTTTATTGAAATAATCGCAGTTTCTCGTTTTAAAGAATCAAATGTATCTCAAAATGTTGATAATTTGTATGATCCTGATGATTTTGCTATTTTTCAAGTTGGCTATAAAAATCCTGCCAAAAAGATTGATCCTTTTGATCAAAGATTGATTTTAAATTCAATCCTACTTAAACACAATTTTGCAAATTCAATTAAGATAGCATCAAAATTTATTATTGAATTACGAGAAACCGACTTAAACTTAATTAATTCTCAATCTGAATTTTTATCAATATTACACGCTGAAGGACATAATCGAGGACATTTTGCAGGAGCTTGGCCATTTAATAATGATAAACGTTGTTTACTTCATCAAGCTGTAGAAGAATTTCGTGCTTGTTTAAATACAATTAAATGGTCTGAATATTTAGGTTTAAATGATTATCAGATGAATATTTTAGCTTTTGGTATATTTGCTGTTAGATTTTTTCATTTTGGGTATAGAGCCTATATAAATCCAGTTAAAAACCGTCAAACTATTCGTGAAATATCAGTAGGATTAATGTTTTTTGAAGTATTACACCAAAGCAATGTATTGCAAATTAATACAGATAATATATTTGATTGTCATTTTCAATTAGACAAGGTTAAAGAAACTTTAATCAAAACTCTTGAAATTTTGAATCAGCAAGAATTTGAAGCAAAAAAGCAAGGAATTGAACGTTTAAGAGAAGTAGGAATTTTTTGGCATAAAATTGCGTACCCAAATGCTAATATTTCTTTAGAAGCAGAAAAAATATACAACAAAATAACTGAAAATAATTATAAAAATACTAGCAACTTATCTTAATATTTGTTATTATAATTTTAACCAAATTTATTGAGGATTGATACTATGAATTTAGAACAAAAAAATGATCAATATGACATTGAACAATTAACTCTTTTAACACCTTTTGACAAAAAGGTTTACAAAAATAAAATTAACTTCAAATCAGGTGGTCTTTTTGTTGAGAGTAATGTTTTAGAATCAGCAGAACCCTTAGAACCTTGGATTAATTCTCAGGAGAATAATGTCACCTTGAGTTAATCACATAATAAGCATAAGCATAAAAACTAGTTCTACTGAAATCTCTCAGTAGAACTAGTTTTTTGGTAAAAAATTTTAGCAAGTAGGTTGGGTTGAGGAAACGAAACCCAACATTCAGAATCTATAGTTAAAGGAGTATCTTTTAAACATCCTGATGTTTCTTCAAAAAAATTAGCAGGCCAACCTTTTCCTTTTGGTTTATTGTCCTGTTGAAAATTATCACTAGGTTTTAAAATAATAGTAATGGTTAAATCAGTATTAATAATATTTACAGGAATATCTAAATGTAATATTCCATCTTGACCAACATGAGAATTTAAAGTTATTGTTTCCATATAATTATTTATTTCAAAGTTCATCAATAATTTTTTCTGTTTTGTTAAAATTAATCCCTAAAATTACAGATAATGCTTGTTCTAATTTAAATAAATAATCATCTTCTAAATGACCAATAATTTTGTTAATTCTTAATTTATCTATTACTCTAATTTGCTCACATAAAATAACTGAATCCTGTTTTAAGCCTCCAATATTAGCGGGTATAAATACATGAGATGTTAAAATAGTTTGTCGAATTTTTGAAGTCAAAGGTACAATAATTGTATGAGGACTGACTTTATTTGCTTGATCTATTTGTACAATTACAACTGGTCTAATTCCTGCCTGTTCTGTTCCTCTAACTGGATTAAGATCACATAAAACAATATTTCCTCTTTTTATATCTACCACTTAATTTCTCCTTTTGCCAATCTATCTTCATAATCTTCTAAATTAGAAAGATAATCATTAAAATCAGATTCAGCTATTTCTAAAGATTCTCCAACATCTGGATATAGTTTTTCATAACCATTAAATAATTTTCTTTTAGCTAATTGCTCAAATAATAAATATTTTTCTTCACCGGAAAGAGACTCAATTGATTCCACAATTTTATTGATAGTTTGATTCATAAAACATCTCCTATTGTTTATGGTATTGATATTATATCACAAACCACTTAACCTATCCCCTAATAAATTTCCTTTTTGTAATTCCGTAATAAAAAACTGAGTATCAGAGCGAATATCTCGATACTTTTTGGCTAAATATTTTAAATTCCTCTGATATTCAGTAGTTAAATCAATATTAATTAAGAAAGACTCATTCTGCATCAATTCCTTCCCACATTTTTTCTAAAGGTATTCTTTTTCCTCCCTGCAATTTGGGTACGAGTTATGGAAGCGATATAATAGTATTATTTTCCTACTGTTACAGTCAGTTTATCCAACTCTAAAATTTCATTCTTAAATTGTTCCAATAATTGAAAAAATAAATCACAAGCTAATTTTTCATCCTCTACTTGAGACAAAATAATACTTTCCCAACCTTCAGTAGAATTAATTTGATATTTTCCTTGTATCCATTTCTGAAATTGAGCAAATTGTTTTTCTTGTTGTGTTAGTTGTAACCCTAACTCACCTCTGGACATACTGTAACCCATCAATAACATTTTTAACCGAGTTATAGATACTTTTCCTAAATACATTCCTGGGCGTTGTTTAATTCTAGTTAATAACTCATAGAGATATTCTTGACTATTTTTATTACCATTAGCGATAGTTATATCTAGCATAATTTTCTCCTGAATATTGATTAAAAGTTTTCTTCAATGACTATTAACTCTTGTCCTAAATGAATTTTACCAAAAAATTGAAAATTAGCTAACCATTCTACCTTTGCTACTCCTTGAGGATGATGATTGTCAAAAACAATTTCTATCCCATCTATTATAACCATAACTCCTTCATGATATCCTGTTTCTGAAATGGCATCACCTCCAATACTATCATCATAAAGAAAACAATTACGATAATCTAAATCAGCTTGTGTATTAATTGTAATTAGTTTGCCTTGGATTCCTACCAGTTGTAAATAGTTTTTTATAGCTACAGCACATTGAACACATTGTAAATTAGCATAACTGTTAGCTATTTCTGCTAAATATTGTTTTTGTTTTAGTGTTAAATACTTCATTTATTTTTAAATCTACTACTTAATTTCTCCTTTTGATAATCTATCTTCATAATCTTCTAAATTAGAAAGATAATTATTAAAAATTTTCATCTTATTTGATAATTTCCGATAAACTAAAATAGTTGCATAAGTTACAATAATATTATACTAAAAAACAAATATGCAACAACTAATCATTCAAATTGCTGATAAAGAAAAAGCACAGATGCTATTAAAACTTATTTCTGCTTTAGATTTTGTTAACTCTGTAGAAGTAATAGAAGATAACACTAATATATTTGATGATGAGCAAGATTTTTTTTCCTTGGCAGGAATCTGGGAAAATAGAAATATTACTACTGAGTCCATTCGTCAAGAAGCATGGAGACAAGAAACGAAATGATTTTATGTGATACAAATATTCTCATAAAATTTTATAAAATTCATATTACCATTAAACCTACTTTTAATCCTAAAGACTCTAGCAATATTCGTAAAAGATTAAATTCAATTTCACCTGTTTCTTGAAGTTTTTCTGCAAATTTCATGAGAGTTTTTTGAACATCTTTAGACAATAAATTTACCCCGCCTCTTGCTTCAATTACATTAAAAAAGGCTTTTTTAATCATCATTGGATCACCTTCTTCTAGCACAACTTCAAGATAAACTGCTGCTTCAGAAGTATCTTTTAAAGATTCAATTAATTCAGTATGATAACTAATACTTTTAGGCATTGTCTTGACTCCTGTAATCTTGCCAATAATCTTGAGCTTGACGAATATCTTTATTTTGTCTGCTTTTATCGCCACCCCATAGCAATAAAATGATCACATCACTTTCTTCTCCAAAATAAATTCGATAACCAGGACCATAATCAATACGCAGTTCATATACTCCTTCACCAACAAACTTACAATCTCCTAAATTTCCCTCTTCTACTCGGTCTAATCTTGCTCTAATTTTAGCTCTAGCTCTAGCATCTTTCAAGGAATCTCGCCATTCTAAGAAAGGAGTAGTTCCTTCTAAAGTTGTATAAATCCTAATTTCTTTAGGGGTTGCCTCCATCATATCTATATGCAAAAAAGATTTTACAGAACGAAACCTAACAATTGTATCAAATTTTAATTAAACGATGATTAACGTACTTACCTGAGCAAAATTTAATCAAAATCCCTGTACCTTTTCCCTATCCCCTGTCCCTAAAAATCATTGACAAATTTCCCGTAGTGTGTTTGTGAAGTTGGGATAAGAAATAGCAGCAGCTTCAGCGCGGTGAATGGTGGTTGTACCAATGGCGTTAAGGGCAGCGATCGCTAAACTCATGGCAATGCGATGATCTGTATGGCTATCTACTTCCGCACCGACTAAGGGAGTACCGCCGGTGATTTCCATCCCGTCGGGTAGTTCGCTGATTTTTGCCCCCATTTTATTGAGTTGTTGTGCCATCACGGTAATGCGATCGCTCTCTTTGACCCTTAACTCCTCCGCATCTCTTATAATTGTTGTCCCCTCAGCAAAAGCCGCTGCAACTGCCAAAATGGGAATTTCATCAATTAACCTGGGAATGATATCACCAGCAATCGTACAGCTTTTTAAACCACCGGAACGGACACGGATATCAGCCACAGGTTCTCCCGCTACTTCCCGTTGATTCTCTAGTTGAATATCTGCCCCCATGAGTTCTAAGGCTTCTAAAATGCCAGTACGGGTAGGATTCACACCGACATTTTCGACTACCAAATCTGAACCAGGAACGATCGCCCCAGCCACTAACCAAAAAGCCGCTGAACTGATATCACCAGGGACAATTACAGTTTGTCCGTAGAGTTTCGACCCACCCGTAATTGTGACGCTATTGCGGTCTGGATCTATACTTAATTCTGCTCCATAAGCCCTTAACATTCGTTCACTGTGATCCCGTGACAAAGCGGGTTCAGTAACGGTGGTTTGTCCTTGGGTGTTTAAACCCGCCAGGAGGATGCAGGATTTAACTTGCGCCGAAGCAATGGGAGAATGATAATGAATGGGCTGGAGGGCTTGTCCTTGAATGGCTAGAGGTGCTAAAGTGTTACCCTTACGTCCCCAAATTTGCGCCCCCATTTGTTGCAAAGGCTTGACAACACGGGACATGGGACGCGATCGCAAAGAACTATCACCTGTCACCGTGAAAAATCGCCCTGGATGGGATGCTAACAACCCCAACATCAACCGCATCGTTGTTCCAGAATTACCAGCATCTAAGACATCTACAGGCTCTTGAAAATTGCCTAAACCGATGCCTTTAACTTTCACCAATTCTGTATTTAGTTCCGAAATTTCCGCCCCTAGCGCCCGAAAACAGGCAGCAGTGCTACGGGGGTCTTCACCTAACAGCAATCCTTGAATTTGAGTTTCACCTTCAGCGATCGCCCCCAACATCAAAGCGCGATGGGAAATAGACTTATCACCAGGAACTCGGATACGTCCCTGCAAAGACAATCCAGCCGCAGGGCGCTGAATAATTAAGTGATCAGAAGAGTTTGCTTGAGTTTCTAAATTAATAACAATAGCTGACATTAGGATACAATGACTTTTGAATAGAATAAAAGCTAAACAGCGACTTGTTTATCACTATTCACTTCCAATTTAGTATCCTACCGCTTTTTGGTAACTATAATCCTTCTTCTGGTAGATAGCAGGTAACAGGTAATACCATATTGAATGGTTTAGATTAACAAATCAAAATATTTGCTAACGATGAAGCAGGTTTTACTATTTATTAGATATCTTGCTTAAATGTCTTGTGTTTTGTTGCTTTCACCAAAAACGTCAGCCGTAACGTTAAATAACAGGCAAAACTGGCAATTTAGAAAATCGCTCAACTTTTATTCTTTATTTGTAACCCCTCACACTCTCATGCTAACTCACCACCGCAAACCCGTATGTTTATCAATGATTTCCACGGACTTACCGATTTGGTCTGTGGTTGACACTGCTGGAACTTTAATCCAAAAGGATACAGATAAATTTCATTTACTATTAACTGCACCACCTCTTATTAGTTGTGAAGTAGGCAGTTATTTAAATCCAGAAGATACAATTTACCCAACTAAAAACAATTTTTCTCCTCCCAGCAGTCCCAGAATTTTATGGCTGGAAATTTCATCTCGGCGGTTAATTATGACAATGCAAGGTAATGCACAAGTCAGTTACCGCCACTTTTGGGAATTAGGTGTTTATGGCATTAGTCGTTTCTGGTTGCCAAATGAATCATTACAACCCCATCAACCTATCCGTTTGCGTAATTTTACCAAAAGTTTTACTCTTAGCGGGCATCCTTTTCCAGAGAATCTCCGTTTAGAATACGAATTATGGACAGGAAAAATCCAATTAGGGCGTTATATTCTCAATTTGGAAATTCAGCATTGAAGGGAATAGGTGACAGGTGACAGGTGACAGGTGACAGGTGACAGGTGACAGGAGGTAGGGGAGGTAGGGGAGGTAGGGGAGGTAGGGGAGGTAGGGGAGGTAGGAGAGGTAGGGGAGGTAGGGGAGGTAGGGGAGGTAGGGGAGGTAGGGGAGGTAGGGGAGGTAGGGGAGGTAGGGGAGGTAGGGGAGGGGGCAGGTAAGAGTTTTACCAATTACCAATTACCAATTACCAATTAAGTAGGTGAACACAATAAAACCAAACTGTGTAAAGAAATGTAAAATCGCCTAAACCCTCTTCACTCTTGCCTCTTGCCTCTTGCCTTTTGCCTTGCCATAACGACAATTTTCAACGCCAACCTACTTACCAATTACCAATTACCAATGACTAATAATTAGGTTCATTACCTACTTTCCATTTGATATTGCAACCAATACTCGGTTTTTGTTCACTTGTCACAGGTTGATTATTTAAAACTGCGGTAATAGCTGATCTTAAGTCTTTACCTGTTACGGGTTGATTATTACTAGGACGACTATCATCTAATTGTCCGCGATAAACGAGTTTTCTGTCGCCATCAAATAAAAAGAAATCTGGTGTACAAGATGCCGTATAAGCTTGTGCTGTTGCTTGAGTTTCGTCGTAACAGAAGGTAAAATCAAAACCCAATTCTATACACATTTCTTTTAATGATTCTGGGGCATCATTAGGATAATTTTGAGCATCATTAGCACTAATGGCAATAATCCCTAAATCACTGTTGCTGTAATCTTGATCTAATCTGGCTAATTCTTGTTGAATATGCTTAACAAATGGGCAGTGCCGACAAATAAACATGATTAACAATGCCTTTTTATCGGCAAAATTATCAAGAGAAATCGTTTTTCCAGATACTACTTCTGGTAGATGAAAATCTGGTGCTTTCGTGCCTAGAGGCAACATTGTGGAAGCTGTTAAAACCATAATTTTTTAAATGTTTTGATCAGGGTTTTTTCTAATAATAGAATAATCCATCTTGATTTAGAAAAATTACCAAATTCGAATACATAACTTATTAAAAAATTTGAGTATATTATGAGTTATGTAATTAAGTTATGGGAAAAAGATCAATATTCCCTCTTCCCTGCTATAATGACTGACCGTTGATTGAAAATATTTTAATAATGATCACTTGGTGTTCCTTGCCAATTAAACAATGGGGTAGGATGACAAAATTCCTATCTTTGTTCTGTCTTTGTCTATTATTGGTTGTTAGTTGTACTCCTAAACAGCAAACAAATACACCACAGTCTAGTGCTATAAACACTACTGCGGGTGATGGTCGGATTACCGTAGGGACAACGGAAAAGCCAAGAACTCTTGATCCTGCTGATGCGTATGAATTGGGATCTTTGAGTTTAGTATTTAATATGAGCGATCGCCTGTACACTTATGAACCAGGTAGTACAGAAATTAAACCACAATTGGCCACAGCATTACCAAAAGTGAGTGCAGATGGTTTAACTTATACTATTCCTATTCGCCAAGGAGTCCTATTTCATGATGATACTCCCTTCAATGCCAAAGCAATGGAGTTTAGCCTGCAACGCTTTATCGAAAATAAAGGTAAACCATCCTTCCTACTGTCTGATACCGTAGCTTCAGTTAAAGCCACAGGAGAGTATGAATTAACAATTAAACTGAAAAAACCCTTTGCAGCTTTTCCTTCGTTGTTAGCATTTTCTGGAGTCTGTGCAGTTTCGCCAAAATCCTATGAAATTGGGGCGGGAAAATTTAAACCGAATATTTTTGTTGGCACTGGTGCTTACAAATTAGCCAAATATGGAACTGATTCCTTAAAGTTTGATGTATTTGATAAATATTGGGGAACAAAACCCGAAAACAAAGGTGTCAATGTCCAAATTCAAACCAGTCCAGTTAACTTATTTAACGCCTTTAAAACTGGGGCGATAGATGTCGCCTATCTATCCTTACAACCGGATCAAATTCAGAGTTTAGAAGCCAGTGCGAAAAAGGGAGATTGGCAAGCTATATCTGCTCAAGGTAGTGTAGTTACTTATATGACTTTAAATCGCAATCAAAAACCTTTAGATAAAGTAGAGGTGAGACAAGCGATCGCATCATTAATTGATCGTAAATTATTAAATGATCGGGTATTATTATCACAAGCTGATCCTCTTTACAGCATGATTCCCACCACCTTCAACGTTTCCCAACCATTGTTTCAAGATAAATATGGTGATGGTAAATTTGAAGAAGCCAAAAAATCCTTAGTCGCTGCTGGTTTCTCCAAAGAAAATCCAGCAAAAGTGCAAATTTGGTATCCTGCAAGTTCAATGACGCGCAGTTTAGTTGCACAAACCTTAAAATCCCTAGCTGATACTAAAATGGATGGTATTTTGCAATTTGAAGTTAAAACCGTAGAAGGTGCAACTTTCTATAAAGAAATTTCCAAAGGGTTATATCCCAGTACCTTAACTAATTGGTATCCAGACTTTTTAGATCCAGATAACTACGTACAGCCATTTTTAGCCTGTGAAAAAGGTTCAGTTGCTAAAGGTTGCGAAACCGGCGGTAGTCAAACTCAGGGGTCGTTCTATTATAGTGAAGCTATGAATAAACTCATAGATCAACAACGCAAAGAACAAAATCCTGAAGCCCGGAAAAAAATATTTGCCGACATTCAAACCCAAGTATTAACCGATGTTCCCTACATTCCCTTATGGCAAAATAAAGACTTTGTATTTGCTCAAAAAGGCGTAGCCAATGTCAATCTTGATCCCACCCAAAACCTAATTTACAAAACAATTAAAAAGTAGTCATTAGGATTGATTCCTCGTTCCCAGACTCCGGCTGGGAATGCCATTTAGAGGCTCTGCCTCTTGTTAATTAGATGAGGCAGAGCCTCAAGACTGCATTCCTGGTCTCTGACAAGGAACGAGGTTAATCCTTCTTTCTTCATTCTTCTTTCTTCTCTCGTTCCCAGACTCCGGCTGGGAATGCCATTTAGAGGCTCTGCCTCTTGTTAATTAAATGAGGCAGAGCCTCAAGACTGCATTCCTTGTCTCTGACAAGGAACGAGGTTAATCCTTCATTCTTCTTTCTTGATTCTGACTCCTATAGAAAATATGTCTCGTTCTAAAGCATTACAGTATTACATAGTTTCCCGGTTACTATTTGCGCCACTGCAACTATTAACCATTATCACCATTGTCTTTATTTTACTTAGAGCCACCCCAGGAGATCCCGCAGATGCAATTCTGGGAGGAAGAGCGCCAGAAAGTGCAAAAGAAGAATTAAGAAAACAACTTGGTTTAGACTTACCAATTTGGTTACAATATCTCAATTATTTAGGTAATTTACTACGCTTTGATTTAGGAACTTCCTTAACCAGTCGCGGGCAAAATATAGGGGAAATAATTAGTCAATATTTTCCAGCCACAGTAGAATTAGCATTTGCGAGTATGGCTGTGGCGCTGATTGTCGGCGTTTTAGTGGGAACTATTTCCGCTTCTCGTCCGGGAACTGCTTTTGATATTGGTGGGCGTTTATTTGGGATTATTACCTACGCACTACCGATGTTTTGGGCAGGTATGTTATTACAATTAGTTTTTTCAGTTCAATTGGGTTGGTTTCCCAATTCCAATCGTTTTCCCCCTAATCTTCCTGCACCTACAAATATTACTGGTTTATATACAATTGATAGTTTATTAGCTGGGAATTTAAGTCAATTTTTCATATCTTTACATCATTTAGCTTTACCAAGTTTAACTTTAGGAATTTTGCTAAGTGGCATTTTTGAACGCATTGTCAGAGTTAACTTAAAACAGACTTTAAAAGCTGATTATGTAGAAGCGGCTAGAGCGCGAGGAATTCCTGAAAATAAGATTTTAGTTTCCCATGCTTTAAAGAATGCCTTAATCCCGGTAATTACGGTCTTAGGATTAACATTTGCTTCCTTATTAGGTGGAGCGATTTTAACAGAGGTGACATTTTCCTGGCCAGGGTTAGCAAATCGTTTATATCAAGCTATTGCCGACCGAGATTATCCTACCGTTCAGGGTGTGTTAGTATTTTTTGGGGCAATTGTGGTGAGTGCCAGTATTCTGATTGATATTCTCAATGCTTATGTAGATCCGAGAATTAGATATTAAAAAAGGAGTATGATTTTAGCATGGCTAACGCCATACACCATACAGTGCTAATAGAAAGTGATTAGCTAGACTGATAACTTTGTCAAAAAAATTTTAGATCGCTACTTTTTAAACTCATGTAAAAGAACAGCACTCTTGTGAAAACAGATACTATATTCTATCAACTATTTCAGACATTACCTAGTATCCTTTTTGAACTGATTGGCAAGCCAGCCACAGAAGCGGAAGCATATCAATTCACATCTGTAGAAATTAAGGAATTAGCATTTCGCTTTGATGGTTTATTTATACCTGATTCAGAAATACCTGAACAACCGATTTACTTTGTAGAAGTTCAATTTCAACCGAAAGCGGATTTTTACTGGCGGTTATTTACCGAAATCTTTGTTTATCTGAATCAATATCAACCAAAGAATGATTTTCACGCAGTAGCCATTTTTGCTAAACGTAGTTTAGATCCTGGTGTACCAATGCAGTATCGGGGTTTGCTAATGAGTCAGCAAATCACGTTTATTTATTTGGATGAGTTGGAGGTAACAACGGATAATTCAATAGGACTGGGAATGGTACAGCTAGTAGTGGAAAAAGAGGAAACTGCTATTGATCATACAAGGCAGTTAATCCAAAAATCTCGACAACAATTAGCAGATGCCAGTAAAAGACAAAAAGTCTTAGAATTGTTAGAGACGATCTTGGTTTACAAATTAAGTAATTTAACTCGCCAGGAGATTGAAGCAATGTTTACTCTAGATGAATTAAAGCAAACAAGGTATTTTCGAGAAGTTGCGGAGGAGGCGAAAGTACAAGGTAAGTTAGAAGGTAAGTTGGAAGGTAAGTTAGAAGGTAAGTTGGAAGGTAAGTTGGAAGGTAAGTTGGAAGGTAAGTTGGAAGGTAAGTTAGAAACAGTACCTTTGTTATTACAGTTAGGTTTGACTGTGGAACAAATAGCCGCAAATTTGGCTGTGGATATTGAAGCGGTAAGAAAGGTTGCGGAAACATCTGTTAATGAAACTCCTTCAGAGTAATTAGAAGAAATGGAAAGTGATTAGTTCAACTGATCACTTTTTTAATATTTTGCAATTAATTGTCTAATTTCTACTCCTTGGTCTTTTAAGGCTTGTTTCCAGTCAAACTTTAACTTTTATTCCTACCTACTAAATGGTTATGCTATCAGACACATTATTACCTTTGCAAACTACGAGGATCAAGAGCATCACGTAAGCCATCACCTAATACATTAAATGACAAAACGGTAATAATAATCAGAATTGCTGGTGGTAAAATTAGCCAAGGTTGTAATACTAAAATAGAAGCATTACTGGCTAAAGAAAGCATATTTCCCCAAGAAGGATCTGGTTGTTGAATACCTAAACCAATTAGACTTAATACTGCTTCTGCTCCAATAAAACTAGGAATTGTTAAAGTAGCAGAAATAATAATGTAAGTTGCAGTTTGTGGTAAAACATGACGAACAATAATATAAATGGGATTACCACCCATTACCTTTGCTGCTTGCACAAATTCAAGTTCTTTGATTGATAATACCTGTCCGCGAATTATCCTCGCTAAACCTGCCCAACTAATTACAGAAGTGATGAGAATGATTAATAAAAATCGCTGAGTGCTGGTTAATTTTGGACTCAAAATTCCTGATAGTGCTACTAATAAATAAATACTCGGAAAGGTCATCAATACTTCTGCCAAACGCATGATGATACTATCAATTATTCCCCCAAAATAGCCCGAAATACCACCAATAAGCAAAGCCAATGGATAGGTAATAATAATCCCAAAAATACCAATAAACATACTAATCCGACCACCATGCAGCAGCCGACTAAATTGATCGCGTCCTTGTTCGTCTGTTCCCAAAATATTCAATTTTGCGTCACCAATAACGCCAAACAAATGCCAATTTAAAGAAATCCCCGGAATAATTGTGACTTCCTGCCATTTTGGTGGGAGGGAAATAGTCAAGTTGAATAATTGATATTTAGGTCCAGCCACAAATAATCTTAATGGTGAAGGTTTTGTCTGGTCTATAATTATTTTTCTTTCCCCGGTTTCTAAATTAGTATCTCCTTGTGTTGTAGGATATACATGAGGTCCAATAAACTGCCCTGATTGAGATACCCAATGAATCTGAGTCGGTGGCAGTAGCGAACCATTGGTTTGTGAATCATAAGGGTTATAAGGAGCGATGAAATCAGCCCCAATTACTGCTAAATAGAAACAGAAGAGGACAATTGCCCCAGTTCGTGCTAAAGGGTTTTTGTTGAGTCGTTGCCACCAATTCATAGTTTTTGACGTAAAAGTTAATGTTGATTAATTGTTGATAAAAGTATATATCAATAGATTAGATAAAAAACCGCAAACCTATTTTATGAATAACCTGCATCACCATCGGTCACAATTTCCCGCTTTAAGTAATAAGCTTTATTTTAACTACGGAGGACAGGGTCCAATGCCGCAAAGGGCTATGGATGCTATCACCCAATCTCAAGCCCATATTCAAAGTATAGGTCCTTTTGGGAGTGAGGCATACAGTTGGATTGCACCGCAAATACAAGCCAGTCGGGAAGCGATCGCCTCTATACTAAATGTACCATCTGATACAATAACTCTCACTGGTAATGTCACAGTCGGTTGTAACATTGCCTTATGGGGAATTGATTGGCAACCGGGTGATCATCTTCTCCTTTCTGACTGCGAACACCCTGGTGTCATTGCTACTGCCCAAGAAATTGCCCGCAGATTTGCAGTAGAGGTTACTACCTGTCCCTTAATGGCTACTTTAAATGAGGGGAATCCCATCAGTATTATTGCTGAAAACCTCCGTCCCAAAACCCGCTTAGTAGTTTTAAGTCATGTCCTATGGAATACAGGTCAAGTTTTACCCATTGATAAAATTGTAGAAATATGCAAAAGCAACAATTCTCTGTTATTGATAGATGCGGCTCAATCAGTGGGCGTTCTTCCTTTGGATTTAACTGCTTTGGGTGTAGATTTTTATGCCTTTACTGGTCACAAATGGTTATGCGGTCCTGCTGGTGTGGGTGGTTTATATGTGCGTCCTCAAGCCAGGGAAAATTTGCACCCTACTTTCATTGGCTTAAATGGAGTAGTTACTAATAATCAAGCCCAACCGACGGGTTGGCAACCAGATGGACGCAGATATGAAGTATCTACTTTACCAACTTCATTATATGTAGGTTTAAAAGAAGCAATTACAATTCATGAACAATGGGGGACAGCACAGGAAAGATATGAGCAAATTTGCAAAAATAGTAATTATCTCTGGCAAAAATTAAACTCTTTACCTAATGTTAAATGTTTAAAAAATTCACCTCCAGAAAGTGGATTGATTTCTTTTCAATTAACTAATCAGCCTAGTTCTAAATTAGTGCAATCTCTAGAGTCAGAAAATATTTTAACTCGAACAATTGCCAGTCCTAATTGCATTCGTGTGAGTGTTCATTATTTAACATTAGAATCAGAAATTGACCAATTAATAGCAGCTATAAAAGGCGACTAGAAGTCGCGGCTACACAGACAAAACCCACCTTCGTGGGTTAAATATTAGTCCGCGACGGCGGACTTTGCTTGTGTAGTAGTGATTTCCAATCGCCTAATAAGTAGGTGAACACAATAAAACCAATCTATGTAAAGAAAAGTAAAATCCCCCAAACCCTCTTCACTCTTGCCTTTTGCATGAGTGCCTCTTGCCTTGCCATAACGACGATTTTCAATGCTAACCTACTTACTCTTTTTAACCTTGTTTTAAATCATGAAAAGACCAACTATATATATAGCCATCACAAATCACGGTTTTGGTCATGCTACCCGCACAGCTTCCATTGCTAACACCATCCAAAAATTATATCCTGAAGCATTATTAATTCTAGTCACCACTGCACCTCGCTGGTTACTGGAATCTTATATAGAGGGTGATTTTATTTTACGTCAACGGGCGTTTGATTTAGGTGTGATTCAAGCTGATAGTTTGACAATGGATAAACCAGCAACTTTAGCAAAACTGCGAGAAATTCAAAAAAATCATAAATCCTTAATTGCTTCAGAAGTTAATTTTATTCGTCAAAATCGCGTTGATTTAATTTTAGCAGATATTCCTTTTCTAGCTGCTGGATTTGCTGAAGCTACGAATATTCCTTGCTGGATGATTAGTAACTTTGGTTGGGATTTTATCTATCGAGATTGGGGGGAAGAATTTACGGAAATGGCTGATTGGATTAGTGATTGGTATAGAAAATGCGATCGCCTATTTCGTCTTCCTTTCCATGAACCCATGTCAGCATTTACCAACATTACAGATGTCGGTTTAACTGGTGGTTCTCCCCATTTTAATATTGATGAATTACGTAACAATTGGGGAATAACTACATCCTTAGAAAAAACTATCTTAATGACATTTGGTGGCTTGGGTTTGCAAGAAATTCCTTACACTAATACCAGCAGATTTCCCGATTGGCAATTTATTACTTTTGATGCCTCAGCCCCAGATTTACCTAACTTAATTAAAATTACAAATCATCAATATCGTCCTGTGGATTTTATGCCGATTTGTGGGAGAATTATTTCTAAACCTGGATATGGGACATTTTCAGAAGCTACCCGTCTAGAAATACCAGTTGTAACCATACCCCGTCATGATTTTGCCGAAGCAGCTTTCATGTTAGCAGGAATTGCTAATTACAACCACCATCAAATTCTCACAACACCAGAATTTTTTCAAGGAGATTGGGATTTTCTTGATCAATCACCCCAAGCACCAAAGCAACCCAACATCATAGCCAAAGATGGGAATGAAACAATAGCCAAAGCTGTGATAGATTATTTAGAGACAAATATAGCGGTATGCACCTGAATAAAATACATCATAAGCCCCCTCCTTGCACCCCCCTGAATCCCCCCGCAGCAGGGGGGAGAAAAGGATAAACTTCTTGTATTTCACTCAGCCAAGAACCGCTATATATAAACTACTATAAACTAGCCATGACCCACTACCAAAAACTATTAAGAGTTTCCACCAATGGAAAATCATTTCACAATATTACCGCCAAAATTGAAGCTATTGTTGCCGAATCTGGTATAGAAACTGGGCTTTGTAGTTTATTTTTACGTCACACCTCAGCTAGTTTAGTAATTCAAGAAAATGCTGATCCTGATGTATTACTTGATTTAGCTAATTTCATGACAAAAATAGTCCCAGAAGGAAACCATTACATTCATGATGCTGAAGGACCAGACGATATGCCAGGACATATCCGCACAGTTTTAACCCATACCTCCGAACAAATTCCCATTAATCGTGGTCATTTGGTATTAGGAACATGGCAAGGAATCTATGTTTGGGAACATCGTCAACAGAATAATGTGAGAGAGTTAGTAGTTCATATTTCTGGATAGGATTGAAAAAGTTATCTGTGATGTTCCCCCCCCACCTCTCTTCTCCCCCTACCTCTCTTCTCCCCCTCCCCCCCCTACCTCTCTTCTCCCCCCCCACCTCTCTCCCCCCGTCATTTTCGGGTTGACAGACTACTACCTCAGCAGACCCAAAACGATAACCTCTACCATAAACAGTATGAATCATTGGTGTTTCATCCACTCCTTCTACCTTGCGACGCAACAGACGAATTAAAGCCGCAATCACATTACTATTAGGTTGCTCCTCATTTTGCCATAAATGCTGCAAAATTTGAGCATGAGTCAGTAATTGTCCTGAATTTTCCATAAAGTATTGTAATAATTGACTTTCCTTTTGAGAGAGTTCTATGATTCTTCCGTGACGATAAGCTATTTGATTTTCTATATCAAGTTCCAAATCGGCTATAACTAACTTTCCTTTTGTACTACTATAAGATTCTGTACCAGTACGACGTAACAAAGCCCGGACTCTTGCCAGTAATTCCCGTAATTCAAAAGGTTTGACTAAATAATCATCAGCACCTGCATCCAAACCTTGAACTCTGTCATCTAAAGTATCTTTTGCCGTTAGAAATAGCACAGGAGTTATTTTCCCTTGCCGACGTAATTCCTGACAAATCTCTAACCCCGTTTTTCCCGGTAACATCCAGTCTAAAATCAGTAAATCATAACTGCCTATTGCCGCTAAATTACTGCCACTTATTCCATCATCAGTAGCATCAACACTGTAACCTTCACGGGTTAACAGACGACTTAAAGGGTCAGTTAGTTCGACTTCATCATCAACTAATAAAATTTTCATATGTTAGTAGTGAGTAATATAGATATATTCTCAATATAGTGAACTGCAAACACATCAAGAATACAAAAAAAAAGAATGTTAACTGTTGCAATACCAAAAGGGGAACTACTTAAACCTAGTCTCCGCATATTACAATCTGTAGGATTAGATTTTAGTGCTTTTTTAGAATCAGGCAACCGCCAATTGCAAATTCCTGATGCCAGTGGACAAGCAAAAGCATTGTTAGTCCGAGCGCAAGATGTACCTGTTTATGTAGAATATGGTCAGGCACAATTGGGAATTGTCGGCTACGATGTCCTGAGAGAAAAACAGCCCCAAGTTGCCCAATTAGTAGATTTAAAATTTGGATATTGTCGGATGTCTGTGGCTGTAAAAGCTACCAGTTCCTACAAATCTCCTTTAGATTTACCTGCTCATGGTCGAGTTGCTTCTAAATATGTAAATTGTGCGCGAGAATATTTCCAAGGTTTGGATTTACCAATAGAAATTGTCCCCTTATACGGTTCTGTGGAATTAGGTCCAATTACCGGAATGTCGGAAGCAATTGTTGATATAGTTTCCACAGGAAAGACTTTAAAGGAAAATGGTTTAATTGAAATTGCGACTTTGTATGAAAGTACAGCCCGGTTAATTGTCCACCCTTTAAGTTATCGGTTGAATACAGGTAATTTAGATCAATTAATTGAACAAATGCGATTAGGACTTCTCACAGCAGTTTAGTTTAGTTTCTCAGATCCCCGACTTCTCCAAGAAGTCGGGGATCTTAAATTTAGGATTTTTTGACGTTATTGACAGCACTAAGTTGATCTAAAATTGCGAGAACCTCTTGTTCAAATGCAACTTGAGCGCGGTTAGTTTTTCCGCCAATATACAAAGTTTCGCCCTTTTGTAAAGCCCAAATTTGAGAATGGGAGAAATAACTCATAACTACACCTAACATCAACAAACCAAAACCTGTATAAACAATAGGAATACCAGGATCAAATTTGATTTGTAAACCCGTGCTACCCATGACATCAAGAATTTGTAAATTTACCCCATTTACAGGGGTAGACATTCCTGCACGCACAGTATTAATTAATTTACCTTGGGCATCATAAATTAATACCATACCTTGCAAATCCTTGGCTAATAGGGAAACACCTTCACTTAAATCAGGTTTAGTCGGAATCCAAGTTCCCCAAATTCTCCCTCTACCTTTGGTGTCTAATTGTACCATTGGTAATTGAAAAATTGGACTTTTATTTAATCTCACCCGAACATTAGAAATTCCCCAATCTGTTTGATAGAAAACGACACCATGATAACGGAGAGGTTTGTTAACATAAATTTTCTCATGGTTAACTTCTTGACCATCATTATTCAACACAGACATATCTGAATAAAATTGGTCAATCCCCCCCGTTGGTGTGTAATCAATCCAAAAGCGATTGACACGCACAGACCAATCTTTTAACACATCTGTAGATGACCAAGCACCAGCATCAACAATATTTTTTACCTGGAATGTATCACCGCTAGTAATCATTTCTTGAGCCATGAATCCCGTCATTGCTCCCCAAATTCCTCCCAGCAAAATAGCAACAATACCAATGTGAACAATGATCGGACCAATGCGCCCAACTATACCTTTACGGGCATAGAGAATATCATCTTTCTTTTGATTTGTTCCTTGAAATATTCGATAACTTTTTTGCTGCAAAATTGACGGAATTGATGACAAACAAACACCCTCCAATTCAGCGCTCAAAGCTAACTTTGTAAAGTTACGAGGTTCTTCGTAATATTTCCACTTCTGAGCAGCTTTGAGGGCTGGTAATTGCCGAGTAAAGGTACAAGCTGTTAAACTAGTTCCAAATAAAACTAATAAACTCAAAAACCACCAAGTTCTATATACATGATCTAATCCAACTACTTGAATAACTTTCCAAGAAAGAAAACCAAATAAAGCAGGATGTTCTGGATAATTAGATTGGTAAAAATCAGGCAATTGTCCCTGTTCAATTACTGTACCACTAACACTAAATAAGGCAATAACCAGTAATAGGATAATTGCCAACCGTAAATCAGTTAATACAGGTAAAATTTGCCGACGGATAAACCTACCAGGGATTAACCACCAACTTAATTCTGTGGATGTTGTCTGATCTGAAGTCATTGCTTAGAAACTACCAATAGGAATGCGAGAAAGTAAAGAAAAAACACCAAAGCCTACTAATAACCCACCACTAACAGGATTGATCCAACCAGACCAACGGCGCAATTCTAATAGGTTTTTAATTGCAGCAGTAAATGTACCTGCTAGAATTAATGGAGTTACATATCCGGCTGTGTAAGAAAGTAGTAAAACAGCACCTAAAACTAAATCTTGAGTATTAGCAACCCAACCTAATAAACTAGCTAAAACTGGTGTGCTACAAGGAGAAGCGACTAACCCAAATGTTAAACCAATCAAGTATGAACGGACTCCGGCAGGTAAATCTTGAGAAATCCAATTTGTTTCATTCAAAGAAGGAAATTGTATGGGTAATGCTTCTAATAAGTTTAGTCCCATAATAATAGCGATAATGCTGACAATAATTGGTAAACCAATTCCTATCTGTCCATAGACTTTACCAACTAAACCTGCGAGGATTCCCATACCTGCTAATGTAGTTGCTAATCCTAACGCGAACCAAGTTGATTGGGCTGCTGCTTGCAAACGACTTTTAGCCTCATAACCACCAATATAGCCAATGGTAATGGGCAGCATAGATAGCATACAAGGCGTGAGGCTGGTCAGCAAGCCAGCCAGAAAAATAATGCCAATGCTGACGAAACTCAAGTGGGTGAGTTGGTTCGCAACAAGGGTGTTGGCAAATTGTTCAAGTTCATAAATGCGTGTTTCCAGAGTTTCTAGCATGGGTATATTTACGTGATAAATGCTTACTCTGCTTGAATTTTAACGTATTTTGGGTGATGAAGTCATAAAAGTAAGTATCATACTGCAAAGTATACTTCCGGATTTTTGTGAAAAATTAATGAATTTATAGTAAAGATTACCCGAAATTGGATTAAGAGACTTCCAAATAAAAAAATGTCCCAAAACTGATGCAGAAATTCTCTCTCTGTGTACTCTGTGCCTCTGTGGTTCGTTTCTTAGGATAATTTATTTCTTGGAAGTCTCTAATTGTTCTGACAGTTGCCTTAATGGCACATTATCATCAAATACACATTTAAAATCAAAAAGACTCATTCAGAAGGAATCTACCACCATGACTCGCAAAGCCAACAAAGTCTTACAACAATCTGGAGTTATTCCCTATCGAATCATAGATGGAAAAGTTGAAGTTCTATTGATTACCACTCGCAGCCGTCAAGGTTGGGTAATTCCTAAAGGGGGACTTTGTAAAGGTATGAGTCCCCATGATTCAGCAGCTAAGGAGGCATGGGAAGAAGCAGGAGTGGTCGGTAGAGTCACAACTGAAGAGTTAGGTAATTATAAATATCGAAAACGCGGGAATACCTATCAAGTAAATTTATTTTTACTACCTGTAGAAATAATCTTAGAAGATTGGCCAGAAGCTACCGCCAGAGAAAGAAAATGGTTAGAGGTGAATCAAGCCGCCGAATTAGTCAAGGAAACTTCACTCAAAAAAATTATTCAAAATTCATGGATATAGACACCTATCCAGAATATCCAGATCCCCGACTTCTTAAAGAAGTCGGGGATCTTATTTTAAATCATCTCAAAAGCTAAATTATGACTTTTAAGAAAATTATGAGTAAAATGATCTACTACATTTGTATCACTCAATTCTAAATTGTAAAAATCTACAAACTCATGATCAAAATATGGTCCTGCGTGCCAAGTTCCTACACTTAATTTAATAAAACAATTTCCCGGAATCCGAAAAGCCGCAAGTTTTGATAATAGAGGTTCATTCGTCTCATTATCAGGTGGACAAACTGCCATTAACCAATCTTTACCCTCCAAAGAACCTAAACATTGAGTACATTTGATATGACGAGTAATTTGGTGAAATTTCCGTCCTTTTTTTTGCAATCGCATAATATAAAAACGGGGAATACCATTTTGTAAATTTAACTGTGCATCTTCTTGATCAAAATTTTTCCCATCTTTACTTGCGTATATTACCTGTCCATAAGGTTGAAAATTTTCTGGTGTAATCAATTGACATGGCAGTTCTTGTATTGTTGATAATGCACTCATAACTTTTTTACTTCATAGTTTAGCTACAATCTAACAACGCCTGTTTAAATTCTGCTGCTGTTTGAAAATAAATTTGCGGTTGTTCCCGCAAAGCTAAATCTATCACCTTTGCTAACTTTTGGGGAATACCATGATGACGCTGAAGGATAGGAACAGGGCTATTTTGTAAAACTGATAACCAAGGATCACCTGTAAAATTACGGGGGAAATATCCCGTTAGCATATTATATAAACAAGCTGCTGTTGCCCAGATATCAATTTCCGGTAATTCGTCTTTAAAATTTAGCACCTGTTGACGCGGCATAAATGCAGGTGTTCCCATCTTTGTGCCGGTTAAAGTTTGTCCACTTAACCCAGCTAAGTCAAATGCTTTGGATAAACCGTAATCGCCTATTTTTACAACTATTTTATCGTTAATTTTACTGATGAAAATATTATTGGGTTTTAAATTTTGATGAACTAAACCCTTATCTTTTGTCATTATTCCATCAACTGATTTAATATAGGGAATTTCGACTTCATGGGCATATATTAAACCATCAAGAACTTGTAAGGTTATATCTACGGCAATATCAATAGGTAAACGCCATCCTGATCTTTGCATGAAGTCCCAAACATTACCTCCTGGAAAATATTCCATTGTGAAAAAGAAAGTATTTTCTACAAAGCCATAATCTAACAATTGCACAATATTAGGATGTTGTAAAATCTTGATGTTTTCTGTTTCTCTCAAAAACATTTCTATCCCATTTTTTTGATTTGCAACCGCAGGTAACATAATCTTAAGAGCGATGGATTTCTTGGTTTGAATATCCTTGGCTGCAAATACTTCTGCAAAGTCACCTTTACCTAATGACTTGGTTAAACTATAGCCAGAGATACTTTGAAGACTAGCATGACCACTTTGAGATAAATTTATGAGTTTTTCAGCAACGGTTAAAAAATTCCGTTGTTCGTTTTCTTCTGGGACAGGTAAATCTGGTATTTGGTTTAATTGATCTTCTACTTGTACGCTAATTTTAAAAAGAATATCACCCAACTTAATTTCATCACCGTCCTGTAAATTGTATTCGGGAAAACTTAATTTTACAGCTTCTTGGGCTGGTTGTTGCCTTTGTCTTTGTCCAATTTTTTTACCGTTTACAAAAGTACCATTTAAACTTCCTAAATCTCGCACACGAATATCTGGGGGGTTAATATCAAGTAAACAGTGATAGCGGGAAATAGTCATATCAACCTTGTCAGCTATTTGCAAGTTACAATCATCGTTTCTGCCAACAATACAAGTGCTGCGAGATTCAAAAACATATTGTTTTCTAGAAAGTTTACCCTGTGTGATGGTAAGTGTAATTTTAGATGGCATTTTTAATAATTAATAATTCAAACTTGAACTAGTGCTTATGCGAAGTTAATTTATATAGCATAACAGATTCATGAATGCTTAGATTATTATTAAAACAAGTTATGAATTATACTCAGAAATTACTCCCATATATTTAGCTTAAACTCAATACCACTTTTCAAACATCCTCTGATAAAAAAGGGAGAAAATATGGCGTTGCTGATTAAGGGTATGAATTTTAGTCTCACGCAAAGGCGCAATCACGCTTCGTGATTTCGAAGAGTAGACGCAAAGGTAAGATTTTTAAAGGTTCAATTTGGAAATTTCATACCTCGATTCAGCAACGCCGAAAATATATATATTTCTCTCCCTTTTCTCATCAGCAGAACTTAGATTTTACCAATACTGTGTAGTCCTAAAATAATACCTGCTCCTAAAATATGCCCAAAAGAAGCAGTTGCTAATACCGCAGGTAAACCAAAACCACCGAAAAGTTGAGGTGCTGGTAATTCTGGTTTAGCGTTAGGATGCTCAATAGTGAATTTGCCAACAGCAATAGCGAAAATATTGGCAATAATCATAATTATGCCAATATTAGGACTCCATTCTAGAGATGTGGTGACTGTAGCCAGTAAGTTTGAAGTCAACATCTAATTTACTCCTGATATTTTCGGATGCTTGACAATATCATCCAAATATTGATTAATAAAAATCTATATAATTGCTTACTTTGTAGTAAATTTTAACATTTGTTTTCAATTCTTAATAAGGATAACTGCTGTACTGAATAACAATTTTCGATATTTGTCGCTGTTTTAATGGTATATCTGTAATGGCTGGTAATTGCTAAAATAAGGGTAATTATTTCCTGGATTGATCATGTCCTCAACTCTTGATTCTTTACCGCCGGCACTGAATAAAATTGTCCACCGTTTTCAACGTGCTACAGAACCTAAACGACGATATGAGCAGTTGATATGGTATGCTCAAAAGCTACAAGAGTTCCCTGAAGATGGGAAAATTCCCGAAAATAAAGTTCCAGGTTGTGTTTCTCAGGTGTATGTTACGGCATCACTAGAAGATGATAAAGTCATCTTTCAGGGTGATTCTGATTCCCAATTAACAAAGGGATTGTTAGCATTATTAATAGAAGGATTAAATGGATCAACACCCACAGAAATAGTTCAGCTTACTCCTGATTTTATTCAAGAAACTGGCTTAAATGTGAGTTTGACTCCTTCCCGCGCTAATGGTTTTTACAATATTTTC
This sequence comes from Anabaena sp. 54, assembly GCF_017355725.1. Taxonomy (NCBI): domain Bacteria; kingdom Bacillati; phylum Cyanobacteriota; class Cyanophyceae; order Nostocales; family Nostocaceae; genus Anabaena; species Anabaena sp. 54. The sequence goes on along the minus strand of NZ_JAAVWA010000008.1, from coordinate 3,802 downwards.
AAAACAATGCAAAAAAAAGCTTTGGAATGTAAATTAGAAAATTAGCAATTGGCGATTCAACAACTCGAATACTTTTTCAGGGTTTAAATTATTCTTTCTTTGTTGTGAACTTCCCTCGGCTATGGAGACTGGGCAACCACGGGGGGCATTGGTGTCAACTTAACGTAAAACACCTATCCCGCAAAGAACTCAAGTCACCTCGTTCCCAGTCTCTGACTGGGAATGAATTCTAGAAGGCTCTGCCTTCAATGATATTAGAGGCAAAGCCTCATTAACTGCATTCCTAGTCAGAGACTAGGAACGAGATGTGGTAGGGATTTGAGCTTAAGTTGACACCATTACGCGGGGGGTTGCCCCTACAGATTCTGAATATTAATAATGATAGATTATGCTCCTTCTGAGCGATCGCTTTTTTGACTAGGAGAAGATTCATAAAGAGCATCCAACTGTTCCCGTGCATCCTCAATATTAATTGAACGCATGACTAGCAGTGGTTCTTTAATCATGTTACCTGCGCTGTCTAACAATTCGGGATGGGAAACATACTGCTTTCTACCCGCATAATAACCAAAGCCACCTTGTGATGATTGGTTAGCTGAATATGTCCTTTCTCTATCGAAACTGAACATGATCAGATTCCGAATTAAGTTACCGACAGCTATGAATGCCAAAACGGTGAAAGCTAGAATATAAAGTAGGTGTAGCATTGAATTTTCCTCCAGAACAGTAAAGGTTAAAAATGTTATTTCGTAAAACTTAAAACTCCGCAAATAAATGATTCGCGGTAAAAAAAGAAGAATGTAAAATTTCTTACTTGTGCGCCTATGTTATTTGATGCAATCCTTATATTCAGATTAAGGTAACATGAGACACATTATTTTTTTATGAAAACAATGTTAAGAATTGTCTAATATCTTTACAATTTCCAACTCATTTAGATTTTGCCAGGGATTTATTATTCCTTGGATTGACCTAAACGCATTCCCACACTCCAACATTCTGTAACTAATTGATGCCAAGGCATTACACTTGCCATATCAATTCCCACTTGTTTTTCAGTTGCTGTAAACAACATCCTTACTGTGTTCAGTTCACATTCTGCATCTTTGACTCGTTTTAGTAAGTTTAGTTGCTCTTGTTCACTCATGAATTGGATTTTCTCATTTTCCAGGATTTGACTATAGCGCTCAAACCAATATTGAAAATCCTCTAACAGCGGTTCTAAGACTGATTTCAGTAAATCAGCACTTGGTAAATTCGAGTCTCTCATATACGAGAAGCATATTTCCTAATTCTCTTTTTATATTAACGTTATTTACGATTCTTAACAATCAATTCATAACTTCTCACATCAAAAATCTTGTAAATCTGTAACTTCGTATCTGAAGCACAATTATATAAATTTGGCAATAAATTTGTAAAGCTCCTTGGGAGTAAGCCTGGATACCTCTAAAGGAATAAATCATTCAGGAGTCAGAAAGAAGAAAGAATTAAAACTGCTATAGCGGTATGCAGTGGAAATAAGATCCAACATTTACCTAAAAAACCGTAAACCAAAAGACTTTCAACTGTGTTCCCTGCTATATATAGGGTTTGCTGAATAAGTTGTCTGTGAAGCGTAAGCGTACCCCAAGGCGCAAGGGAGTATGTGGAGTATGTCACCAGAAGTCTGTGATTGAGCTAAATTAGGAGAAACCATAGCCAGTGGACTATTATTTATTTTGTAAAGATATTTTTTGTCAAGTTTATTTTTAACACTTCGCCAAAAGTTTAACAGCCAATGTCGCCAAATCAAGAAACCCAAGCAGTCGAAAAAATCTATTTACCCCGTACCAGCGAATCAGAAACTTTAAAAAAGATTCGCCATACAGCTTCCCATATCATGGCAATGGCAGTACAAAAGCTGTTTCCCAAGGCGCAAGTCACAATTGGTCCTTGGATTGAAAACGGGTTCTATTATGATTTTGATAGTCCAGAACCCTTTAGTGATAAGGATTTGAAAACCATTCAAAAAGAAATGGTGAAGATTATTAATCGCAAATTGCCATTAATTCGGGAAGAAGTCAGCCGCGAAGAGGCACAACACCGCATTGAAGCTATTAAAGAGCCTTATAAGCTAGAAATTCTGGCTGATATCAAACAAGAACCCATCACGATTTACCATTTGGGAGATCAATGGTGGGATTTGTGTGCTGGGCCACATTTGGAAAATACCAGCGAAATAAATCCCAAAGCTATAGAATTAGAAAGCGTTGCTGGTGCTTATTGGCGGGGAGATGAAAAAAAAGCCCAGTTACAACGCATTTATGCTACGGCTTGGGAAACTCCCGAACAATTAGCAGAATACAAACGCCGCAAGGAAGAAGCTTTACGCCGTGATCATCGTAAACTGGGTAAAGAACTGGGGTTATTTATCTTTTCCGATTTAGTCGGTCCTGGTTTACCTTTGTGGACTCCGAAAGGAACTTTGTTAAGAACGATTTTAGAGGACTTTCTCAAAAAAGAGCAGTTAAAACGGGGCTATTTATCTGTGGTGACTCCCCACATTGCTAGGGTTGATTTATTTAAGACATCGGGACATTGGCAGAAATATAAGGAAGATATGTTTCCTTTGATGGCTGAAGATGAGGAAGCAAGAGCCATAGAACAGGGTTTTGTCATGAAACCGATGAATTGTCCTTTTCATATCCAAATATACAAGAGTGAATTACGCTCTTATCGGGAATTACCGATGCGGTTGGCGGAATTTGGCACGGTTTACCGTTATGAACAGTCGGGAGAATTGGGGGGTTTAACCAGGGTGCGCGGTTTTACGGTTGATGATTCTCATTTGTTTGTAACTCCTGAACAGTTAGACAGCGAATTTCTGAATGTTGTAGATTTGATTTTGAGCGTTTTCAAAAGTCTGCAATTGAAGAATTTTAAAGCCAGATTGAGTTTCCGTGACCCAGCCAGTGATAAATATATTGGTGGGGATGAAGTTTGGGATAAAGCGGAAGGGGCGATTCGTCGCGCTGTGCAACAATTGGGAATGGAGCATTTTGAAGGCATTGGGGAAGCGGCTTTCTATGGACCCAAGCTAGATTTTATCTTCAGTGATGCTTTGGAACGAGAATGGCAATTGGGAACGGTGCAGGTAGATTATAATTTACCTGAACGGTTTGATTTAGAATATGTGGCTGAAGATGGTTCGCGTAAACGTCCAGTAATGATTCACCGCGCCCCCTTTGGTTCTTTAGAACGATTAATTGGGATTTTGATTGAAGAGTACGCGGGTGATTTTCCCTTGTGGTTAGCGCCTGTGCAAATCAGGTTATTACCTGTAGGTGATCTTCAGTTAGATTTTACCAAAGAGGTGGCAGCGAAGATGGTTGCATTGGGTATTCGGGCGGAAGTGGATTTGAGTGGCGATCGCCTGGGTAAGTTGATTCGTAACGCGGAAAAGGATAAAATACCTGTCATGGCGGTAGTTGGTGCGAAGGAAGTAGAAGCCAACAGCTTGAGTATCCGCACCCGTGCTTCTGGGGAATTGGGAGTCATAACTGTAGATGAAGTTGTGAATAAGATCACAGAAGCAATTACTAACTTTAGTAACTTCTAAAAAAGGGCGTTGCTGATTCAGAATATGATTTTACCTCACGCAGAGGCGCTCCAGTCGCAGAGAGTAAGAGTTTGAAATCATTGATTTTTCAATTTCATACTTCAGTTCAGCAACGCCTAAAAAAGTAGCGACTGTCTTGATTGTCAAGCGATCGTTAAGGAAAAATTTAAAGTCTAGGAAAAAAGTCAGAAAATAGAGGAG
>NZ_JAAVWA010000002.1:387500-437099 GCF_017355725.1 Anabaena sp. 54 | reverse complement strand
GAGTAGGGGGAGTAGGGGGAGTAGGGGGAGTAGGGGGAGTAGGGGAGAAATTTCTTTCTTCTTTCTTCTTTCTTCTTTCTTCTTTCTTCTTTCTCCTGAACTCCTGAACTCCTGAACTCCTGAACTCCTGAACTCCTGACTGGGCGCAGGCCTTGCGCCCCTACCTCCTGACTCCTGATTTTAATTATTTCCTGAAGAATCGGGTTTAAGTCTTTCTCTCCAGGAAGGTTGTGATGATGAAGATCCTCCAGGACTCTTGTTTTCTGAAGATGATCTAGACGGTGCTGATTCTTGACTGCGGCTGCGTCGTGAACGAGGTGATTGGGAAGGGGAATCGCCATTGGATTCTTGACTGCGTCTGCGGCGGCGACGGGTAGAATAAGATGTATCATTATTCTCTTGACTATAGCGTCGTCTTCGTCTTGGCCGATTTTCTTCTGAATTTGATGAATCGTCTGATTGATTATATGTTCTTCTGCTTCTGCTTCTGCGTCTAGTTGAGGAATCAGAATTATCGGTATTGTCTTCTTCTGATTTTTGATTATCCTCATCAACCGACTTATAGATAAGTTTTCTCGGTTTGAGAGGTTGGGCTTTGATAGTACCTTTACGATTTTCTAAATTAGGTCGTGGGGGAAACTTTTCTACAGGCATTCCCTTGAGAGCTTCTGCCATAAATTCATGCCAAGCATAAGCTGCACTACCACTATTACCATAGGTAGGGGTGTTATCATCATTCCCTAACCACACCCCAGCCACTAACTGAGGAATATAACCAATAAACCATAAATCACGGGATTCATCAGTAGTACCTGTTTTGCCGGCAACTTGTCTATCATCTAATTGAGCCGCAGCACCAGTACCATCGGTGACAACATTTCTTAACATCCAGGTCATGATGGCACTGCTATCAGCATCTAGAACTTGTTTGGGTTTATATTTAGCTGACCAAATGACATCTCCTTCGCGGTTGAGGATGCGACGAATGCCATGAGATTCTACATAATTGCCTTGATTGGCGAATGTACCATAGGCGTTGGTCAATTCTAATAAGTTGACTTCATTAGAACCAAGCGCCAAGGAATAGTTAGGTTTGAGTTCTGACTTAATTCCCATGTCATGGGCCAGTTTAATGGTGGGTTCAAAACCTATTTCTATTAAGACTTTTACCGCAATTGTATTGATGGATTTGGTGAGCGCGTCTCTGATGTTCAACCAACCGGAGAACTTGTTATGGGAGTTCTTTGGCTCATAACCATCTATTGATAAGGGTTCATCTAAATAACTATCATAGGGACTTTTACCAGTAGCGATCGCTGTAGCATAGACGAAACCCTTAAAGGTTGATCCTGGTTGTCGTTGGGCTTGGGTTACACGATTAAACTGGTTTTTACCAAAGTCTTTACCGCCGACCATTGCCTGAATTTCGCCACTCCCAGGCTCTATGGCCACCATAGCCGCTTGTTTAAAGTTTTGCCACCGTCCCTCATTTTTTAATATCTTGCCTACTGCGGCTTCTGCGGCTTTTTGCGAAGTTGGGTTTAAGGTTGTTTCTACTATTAAACCACCACTAGCCAAAACATCAGCGGCAACGTACTTTGGCAATTCCTTGTGAACGTAGGTTGTAAAGTAGGGAAAATCAACTTGTAACCGTTTAGGTAAACTGCTGTTAACTATTAATGCTTCCTCAGTCGCGGCTTGTTTTTGGGCGGGTGTAATGATGCCATCTTCCAGCATCCGCTGTAATACCAGATTACGCCGTTCTGTAGCTGTTTTCGGGTTTTTGTCGGGGGCGTAGACGTTAGGTGCAGGAGCTAAACCCGCCAAGGTAGCCATTTCTGATAAAGTCAGTTGATCTACGGATTTACTGAAGTATACCCAAGCGGCATCTCCCACGCCATAAGCCCCAGAACCTAAGTATACGAGATTGAGATAACGTTCGAGAATTTGGTCTTTAGTCAATTCTCGCTCTATTTTTTGGGATAGTCGGACTTCTTTAAGTTTACGCCAGAAGGTTTTTTCTGGTTTGAGGAAGAGAATTCGCGCTACCTGTTGAGTGATGGTACTACCACCTTCTACCACATTTTGCGATCGCAAGTTATTGATAACTGCTCTGGCAATTCCCTGGAGATCAAATCCATTGTGTTGATTAAATCTTCTATCTTCTGAAGCAATAAAAGCTTTCTTTAAAGTATCTGGTATTTGCTCTATTTTCAGTTGCTCTCTTGTAGCTTCTCCCTGCTGTTGTAGCACACTACCATCAGCAGCTTTAATCGTCAGTGTTTGCTCTCGTACCAATGCTCTGAGTGCGGACTGATCTGGTAAATTTTTATCTATTTCTAAGATTGTGTAATGGAAAGCAATGATCCCACTACTAACACCTAATCCTGCCCAAAACCAAAAACGACGATAAAAAGGTTTATCGCTGCTGGCTATTCTGGTCAAGATTCCAGATGATACCGTTGTCACCTGAGTTATTAACTGCTTTGCATTCACCTGCATTTTCGGTAGTAATTTTTCATTTGTGGACTTGTGATTTTGTTGATGATTACTCAATGGCAATAGCAGTTTCTCCTGTTTGGTTTGAGTGCAATATATTGGTGTTAATATAATATCCCATATAATGCCCCATAAAATATTAACTTAATTCAGTGTGAATATATGTTTTCTGCAAAGCCATATTATTGGTATTAATATTATTAATGACAATTAATTCATGCAATTATCGCATGAGAAAAGTCTGATAAGTGGTAAAAAATTTCTCTCAGTATATGCTGTAAACAAACTTTGCAGATACTCTCTGAATGGAAAATGTTAAGTAGGTTGGTGTTGAAAATTGTCGTTATGGCAAGGCAAAAGGCACTCATGCAAGAGGCAAGAGTGAAGAGGGTTTGGGCGATTTGACATTTCTTTACACAGTTTGGTTTTATTGTGTTCACCTACTTAGGCTCTTACGTACTTATTATCCTAAGTTACCAGTCGGTAATAGGGAACTCCTAACGGGGAACTCTTAACAGGGCAAAGAGCCAAAATTTTGCCATAATATTCAAAAATATCGCTTATGAGATTTCTTTGTTCAGATTTTGCATATTATGTACTCAAGAGCCAAATGTTACAAATCCCTGTAACATTAATGCGAACTGCCTACTAATATAGAAATTAAGAAAGTAGTTGGAGCCACCCTTAACTATAAGGGTAAAAATCAAACAACAATTAGGAAGAAAGCCCAGTGGCTAAACATCAGTCTAAACAGCACTCACAACCACAGGTCTCTAGTACAGAGACAAAAGTTGCGGAAAACTCCTTCCAGAAGCAACTGCAAGAATTGCTGAACCAAAAAAAATATCGGCAAGCATTAGAAGAAATCAAGAAAAATCAGCGATTACACCCTAATATTGAATTTACACCCCCAGAATCAGAAATTTGGTTGCTACGGGGTCAGCAAGAATTTCAGAAACAAGATTTTAAACAGGCAGAAAAATCCTTTGCTCGCGCTCTAGAATTCGGTTTGGTGGGAGAAGTTCATTACTGGCAAGCTAAATGTTTATTGGAATTGAAGCAATTAGATGCGGCATTAAAATTACTCAGAAATGCTTTTGAGGCAGGTACTCTACCGAAAGACTACAGCATCTCTTACCTAAAACTCTTGTTCCTCAAAGGAGATACCGCTACAGTTGAGCAATTAATTCAGGAACAATCTAAACGCTTTAGTGCTAATCAACTCCACTGGGTACGAGGTGTTCTGGCACTAAAAAAGGGAGAATCAGAAACAGCTTTGACATCTTTTCAGAAAATTAAGCGAGCCGTCACCAATGGAGATTTGCCCATAGCTTGGATCGTTTATACTCAACAAGTCATAGGTAATTGGGATGCTGCGGCTAATCTTTTGGGGTTGAAATCACTTTCATATGGTCAACCAAAGTATTTAGAGTATCCAATTTTAGAGCGATTGGCAATTTTTCAACAGGGAAAAACAGTACAAGAACCCCTCAAATCTCTAAATCCACGAACAACAGGAGATAAAAATAGCCAACAGGCATTACCGATATTGCGAATGTTGCAACTGATTGACCAAGGTAATCACCATGATGCCGCCCATCTGCTATTGAAGATGGAGCGACGTTCCCCACGCTTTCCAGAACTAGAAAGTCTCCGTCCACTGCTGCTTACCCTAGCCGGACAACAAGCACTGAATCAAGGAGAACCAAGTTGTGCTGAACTATTCTGGCAGCCTTTGTTGACAGAGCAACCCTTTAACCCCCAATTGGCAATCAATCTCTTAGAGGTTTTAGATGCTAATAATCACGATCAAGAACGTTCACGCCTGTTGACACGGTTTTTGAAGTGGTTAGAACAGGAAGCAAAACGAAACCCTCAAGAATGGCCTGCACAAAGATTGAAACTGACCCAAGCACATCTCCACTGCTGGATGGCAGATGCTTACATAGCAATAGATCGTGATCGGGCCGCTTTGGGATCTGTGCAACAAGCAGAACGAATCTGTCCGACATCGCCAGAAGTGCGGGGACGCAAGGGATTAATTGAGGCAGGAGGCGAAAATTATGATGAAGCGATCGCACTACTTACCCAAGCATTAGAAAATGGATGTCGGTATGGAGAAGTTTATCAGACGCTGCTGCACTGTTGGAAGAAACTAGATCACAAACAGGCATTCAATGAAGCTAGGCGCAAATTTGGTAAGCATTTTGGCGACTTGAATCTTGAACCTGAAGTAGAAACATTGCCTTGGATAGATGCGCTCTCTACGTTAAGTTATCCCTTATTTAGCCGTTTTGTGAAGACAGAAGATCCCACAGATCCGCCTATCCGTGCCTGTCAAATATTCGTGAATGCAGTCCAAAGTCCGCCCAATTCCGGAGGTCGGGTGTCATTAGACCAAAAAGCCGCAGCCCAAGTATGGGACAATCTCCTCCAAAGATTAGCAGGTGAAGAACAAATTTCCGTATTGCAAGCGATCGCTCTTTCTATTCAACTCTTCGCTAAACGGGAAAAAGGCATCGCCGCTTTAATAAGTCAGTATCAGCAAAAGTTAATCAACCTATCCATAGAATACCCAGAAGCTAGAGTTGCCAATTTAGTTATCTTAGCCGTCAAAGAAAATGGTTCCAAAAAACTAGAAATTCCCGTGCGTTCTTACCTCGACACCATGCCCCAACCGGGCAATGCTGTGGCAAATATTCAACTTCAAGCCCGCCGTTTTGGTGAAATTACAACCCTTGTGCCGTTCTTAGATGAAGCACTCCGTCGAGAACCACAAAACCCTTTATTGCTATTAGCTAGAGCCACTACCTACCACGTTGATCACCCAAACTATGAACAATTAAAACAACAGGGATTTGAATTAGCCCGTCGCCTACAAGATGCCAAAGCCTTACAAGCATTTCGAGAAGAACAGGCATTTGTTAATGATAGAGAAACTCAGAGCGCTATGCCAGATGCAGATGAATTTGACAATCTCGATATGTCAGATATGAATGACTTATTAGAAGGGATGATTAAAAAATTATTTGGCAATAAAATGTCTCCAGCGGAGTTTGAACGGATGCTTCCAGAACTCAAAAAAATGATGTTAAACAATATGCCTGATTTCTCAGATGATGATGATGAAGATGAAGAAGACGAAGAAGATGGAATAGATTTAGACTTTATCTTTAGAAATTCATCTCCATCTAAAAAACGCAAGGGTAGAAAAAAAGCGGGTTTTCAGGAATTGTTGTAAAAGTAAAATATCAAGAGTAATGAACCGCATATAAACACAGATAAGTAGGTGAACACAATAAAACCAAACTGTGTAAAGAAATGTAAAATCGCCTAAACCCTCTTCACTCTTGCCTTTTGCCTCTTGCCTTTTGCCTTGCCATAACGACAATTTTCAACGCCAACCTACTTAAACACAGATGAAGACTGATAGTTTAATTGATGTCATCTTAATGGGAAATTATTTATGGCTGACTACTACGAACGTTTAGGAATTTCACCAGGAGCAACCAGCGCCCAAATTAAAGCGGCTTATCATGCCAAATTACGTGAATTCCCCGCGCATACTTATCCAGAAGAGTTTAAGGCAATTCGAGGAGCTTACGAGGCACTTCGCAAAGGAGAGACAAGTCAATCGGAGGAGTTCTTGAAATTGCGTCCCCTAGAAGCAGAATTGAATCCAGAGATATTAAAACAGTTGCGAGAAAAAGCCCTGGCGCAACTAGAAGTTAGCTTAGATGATCTAATTCGTGCCACATTTTAAATAATTCATATAACAGGGAACAGGGAACAGGGAACAGGGAACAGGGAACAGGGGACAGGGAACAGGGAACAGGGAACAGGGAACAGGGAACAGGGAACAGGGAACAGGGAACAGGTAGGAAGAGAGATTTTTACCAATGACCAATGACCAATGACCAATTACCAATGACCAATGACCAATGACCAATGACCAATGACCAATGACCAATGACCAATGACCAATGACCAATGACCAATGACCAATGACCAATGACCAATGACCAATGACCAATGACCAATGACCAATGACCAATTACCAATTACCGATTACCAATGACAACTGACAAAGAAGCTTTATTTGCCAATTTTCTAGATTATTTACAATCAGAACAACTACCCCCTGAATATTTAGGTGAACCACCATCATCTGCTCATGCCTTTGATCCTTATCAAATGGTGTCCGAGTGGACTGCTCTCCGCCATGAAGTTAAGCAACAGGGTAAATTATTGCATTCTACCCAAGATGCTCTGGTACAAGCATTGGCGGTAATTCGGACAGAGCAAGAACAGATGCCAATACGTTTGGAAGAAATTCAAAAACAGGCATCGGGAAAATTTGAACAGCAGCAGGAGAAACTCCTCAAAGATTTGCTGGGTATTGTGGATGCTTTAGATCAGGCTTGTACTTACTGGCAAGAAGAACTAGAAGCATTATCTACTACCTCAAACTCAAAACCACTAATAAAAAAAGGCTTCTGGGAAAAGTTATTAGATTGGATTAATGGTAATTATACTGAATTCAGTGAGCCGGAAAAATTACCAATGTCAGAATCATTAACGGAAATTTTCACCAGCAATCAACAGGGAGTGGAGTTAATTAGGCGATCGCTTTTAGAAATACTCAAACAACGCCGTATTGTTCCTATTGTCGCCCAGGGTAAACCTTTTGACTCCCAGACAATGTATGCTGTAGGACGTAAATCAAGGGCAGATGTCGTAGAAAATACGGTGATTCAGGAAGTAATCCGGGGTTATTTATGGGGCGATAGAGTCTTAAGAGAAGCACAGGTGATTGTAGCAACACAAAAATAGAGGAGTAACCGGTTAAGCGATCGCCTTTAGGGGATAGATTGTTAATGCGATCGCCAAACTCTCTAATCTCAAAATAACGTAGTATACTGGGGTTAATCGTATTTAACCGAAAGATGAAATACCTAACCCCAGAACAAGTTTACAAACAATTTGGCTATCACCCTAAGACAACGGCAGAATGGGCTGACTTAGGGAAAATAGAATGTATTTCCCTGGGGGACATCGGAGATATCCAGAGTCAGCATTCATCAAAACAGTCTCAATGGATAAGGATAGGTTATGCAGATTTGGTTTTGAGTTTGTTGAGTGGTTTTGCAATCTTCACGGCTGCAAAATTGTCGTGGTGAACAATGCCAAGCTATCGCCGCACGAAGAGTTGATGCAGGATTTTATGGCTATCATGCACTGCTTTTCCTCCAAACTTTACTTTCTTCGGGCTTACAAGAAAAAGATAGCCGAAGAGCAAAATATTCATGAAACAAATAGTAGTCAATACGAGTCAATGGGTGTATAGTAGTAAAAGACGTAGCCAACCAAGTCCATGAAACTCAAAGCAAAGAATCAGTTAACCGTTACGAGAATCGCTATTTTAGGGACTGAAAAACTAAATAATTGGAAATCTAACGAACTTGATTTAATCGCTTTGAGTTTAGGTAAACTACGCTCTGACTTGTGGAATGAGTTCGGGTCGTTAAAGGCTTGGGGCGTTTCTAAATTTGAGATTGACAAACAGCTACGCACCTTAAAAGACAAATACAAATTACCTGCTAAGTTATGGGAAGCAACTCTCTATGACGTAATTGATGATATTCACTTGGTTCAGGCTGCTTGTGTCGAAAAGGTGATGAAATCTTTGGGTCAATCGTTCCAGTCGTTCCCGGCTAAAAAAGGAGTTTTGCAACTTACCTTAGAAAGTCGGGAATGGTTGGAACATCCCAAACTTTGCACCTTAGTTAGAAAGTTTTGGTATCGAGGACACACGAAAGTTTGTAACCAAATTATTGTAAAGGCTTATGATACTAAAACAGATGATAAAGGGGTGGTGTGGTTGCGTTTTGGAGGTTTAACTCCATGTAAAACTCTCAAACTACCAACGACTTTACCAACAGAAATAAAGTGTCAAATAAGGCTAATTAAGCGTAATGGCAGATGGGAAATTCATTACACAACTGATATCCAAAAAGCTGAAAAAAAGACCGATGGTAAAATAATTGGATGTGATAGAGGTTACACCGAAGTTTATGCCACATCTTCTAATGATGGTGCTAGATTTTTAGGTAATGATTTTGGTAAAATCCAAACTCAAGAAACCGATTACAGAACAGCGAAACAAGTAAAACGTAATAAAATCAGGTCAGTTTTTAACAAGTCTACAGCTAAAGGAAACAGTGCCAAGGCTGATAGAATTAAACGAAATAATCTTGGTAAAATCAAGTGGGACAATCGGGAAAGATCCTTTAAAGGTAGGATTCAAACAATCGTTTTTACAGCTACGCATGACTTGATGACAGATGCGATCAAGGTAGCTTTTGAAGATTTGACGGAAGCACTAAAAGGCAAAAAGCCCATGAGAAAGCGTATGAAGAGAAATGTTTCTTCATGGTGCAAGGGGATAGTTGCGGATGCCCTCAAACAAGTTTCAACCCGTGTAGGTTGCACGGTTGTTAGTGTGAATTGTGCGTATACGTCACAACTTGACTCCAGATTTAGTACCTTAACGGGTAGTAGAAATGGTGACAAGTTTACCGGACATGATGGGGTCGTGATGCACTCAGATACTAACGCTGCTGACAACGTTCTAGCAAGAATGAGTGACGTTGAAATCACTCGTTATATGAAACATTCCGATGTAAAAGTAATCTTGCTAGAACGAACTCAGAAGTTTCACCGATTCCCTAATAGTGGAAACTGAAGCGGAAACGGGCATGGATAAGCCCCAGACTCTAGAACCTAAAAGCAAACTTACGAGTAAGGTCAATCAGAGAGCGAATTATCAGCAATTGACGTTGTTTGACCTTGTTTAACTACGTTATTTGTGTATCCCTAACTCCTCTGCCCCCCTGCCTCTCTTCTCCCCCTGCTTGCCTTCACCCGTCATTTTCGGGTTGACAGACTACTAGTACAAAACGGCGTAAATAAACCAACCATTCTAAATCCTCCAAAAGCCTATGCTGTCTTCATTTTGACTTTTGACTTTTGACTTCCGCCTTGCGGTACTAGATTCCTGCACCATCAAAGAATTCTTGAATCTGTTTATCTCTGATATTACAAAAATTGTGTTCTTTTGGTAATTCATCTTCTGGAAGGAATTTACCAACTAAAACCGGAGTTTTTGCGGGAGTTTGCAAAGCTTGAATTTGTTCTTCTAACGCTTCAATGCGGTCAACTAAGGTGCGAATTACTTGGGCTTCTGAATCTGGTAAATTGCTGTGTTCTAATGGTGCAACCCGGACTCCAGAACGATAAATAATCCGTCCAGGGACACCGACAACGGTACAACTAGATGGTACGTCTCTCAATACCACTGAACCGGCACCAATGCGGACATTATCACCAATTTCAATATTTCCTAAAACCTTTGCACCTGCACCAACCACGACATTTTCCCCTAATGTGGGGTGACGTTTACCGCTTTCTTTACCTGTTCCCCCCAATGTAACACCTTGATAAATCAGCGCGTAGTTGCCGATAATTGCTGTTTCCCCAATTACTACTCCCATTCCGTGATCAATAAATACGCCTTTACCAATTGTAGCCCCTGGATGAATTTCTACACCTGTTAAAAACCGGGCAATGTGAGAAATCAAGCGGGGGAAAAAGGGAAGACCAAGACGACGCAACCAGTGTGCAAAGCGGTGAAACACTAGGGCTTGCAAACCTGGATAACAAAACAAAACCTCCAACCAATTCCGGGCTGCGGGGTCACGTTCAAAGATGATGCGAAAATCGGCACGGAGTCTAGAGAACATTGAGATAGTACCCTTGATAGCACAACAAGCTACTCTCCCATATTATCGTGACTTGGTAATTAAGTAGGTTGGCGTTGAAAATTGTCGTTATGGCAAGGCAAAAGGCAAGAGGCAAGAGGCAAGAGTGAAGAGGGTTTGGGCGATTTTACGTTTCTTTATACAGTTTGGTTTTATTGTGTTCACCTACTTAGGGTTTGCTGAATAAGTTTTCTATTAGACTTCCCCGGTAAAGATTGTAGAGACGTTCCATGGAACGTCTCTACAAGGGTTTCAAACGACGCACATTTAATTTTCGGAGATGTCTATTGAAGGGAGGCGACAGCAGATCCCCCTAAATCCCCCTTGGAAAGGGGGACTTTGAGGAATTTAGCCCCCTTTTGTAAGGGGGGTTGGGGGGATCTCGATTAACTCTGATACTTTTCAAACATCCTCTCAAAAACCTTGCACCTATTTTGAGACACCATTAGCCAAAACCTGGCACTTTTTTGTGGTAAAAATCCGCGAAACCCTTTGTTATTAGATGGTTTTAGGTTTATATGGCTAACGCCACGCTACGCTATCAGCAAGCCCTAATTAGGGCTTGCTGATTGGTCATAAAATCCTTATTTTCATAAGAATTACGCAAAATATCGCTCAACCCAACCTATATTTTCTTAACTGAACTGTATTGCTATTCATCCTGTTTATCCTTAATCGGTGGATATCCTGATTCTGACATTTAATGCAGTTGCCAGAATACTCCGCCTTTAAGTGTTCCTGGTTCGCTGCTATAACTGCTAACTGTCAGGGATTTTAAATTATCAAAAAGTGGCTTACCTAACACTTCTGCAAGTTTAAGCAAAGGTAGTTGACGTTTGAGAATATCTTGACTATTTTCCCAGTCTAAATAAATATACCCTTGGTTGGGTTGGGGAATTGTCGCAATACTGTTTTGAAATTGGGGATTTTCTAGGAGAGATTTTTGCTTTTGACTCAAAACAGTTTTCAGGGTTTTTAAGTCGGAACTGAAAATTTCATAATTATCTAAGGTTGTATGCACTCCTTTAACTTTCGTGTCAACATTAATAGGTGTGTTATTTTTACTTGTGGCTGTAATTTTTGTCCAAGCTGATATTTTTTGTTGATCTAAAGTTAGGGAACTAACATTAAAGCCACTTCTACTGGCAATATTATTTAAATGTGTGATTCCTGCTGCTAACTCTGGGGTTTTTTCGCTGACAAATAACCAATTAAGGGTTGTATTTTCCGAATTGGGTAATAAAGCTAAAGCGTATTCTCCCGTTACCCAATTGAAAATATCTGCGCTAAAGTTTAAATTCCAATTGTCTTGGATTGTTGCTAGGGGCTGTAGTAATCGAGCCGTACCATCTTTACTAGAACCGTAAATGCTTGCTGTCACTTGCTTCCACAGTTTTGCTACATCGCTATTATCTAATTTACTCAAATTTGTGCCGGCGATCGCTAAAGCTGTTGATTCTGGAATATACTGTAATGCTCCCACAGGTTGAGATAGTGGTAAATATGAAGGTAAAATCTGGGAATTTGTGAAAAATGTACTTTCTGTGAGCAACCCTTGGGAGTTGAGAACGAAAGATAGAATTTGGCTATTATAAGTTGATTCTGCTAATTCTAACCCTTGCCATTTACCAACTTCCGGTAAATTTAAGAAAGTTATAGCTACAGCATTTTTAGAGATTTTTTGAGTAGCTTTTTGATATTCTAGAGAACTAATTAAGTTTAAATCTGGAGCTTGTAAATTATTAATTGCTTCCTTGATCACTTGAGGATGATTAGCCAGTAAAACAAAATTATTAACAACTGCACCAGCTAAATTATTTTGGATATTGGATATTGGATTTTGGATATTTACGCCTGATGAATATTCGGTATTATCATAAATAACCTTGACACCTTTGTAACGTTCAATTCCTAAATTAGTCCCACTAAAAGCCCGTTTAGAAAATAACAACTCCAAAAAATCACGGCTTTTCCCTGGTTTTGCAGTGGCAAGTGCCATTAAATACCCAGTCTGTAGTCCGTTCTCTGGATCACGGTCTATATCTATGGTAGTTACAGCTAGGGTAATTTCATCACCCAACCAGGGTTTAATATCATCTTGATAATCTATATTACTTTTTGCCAGTAGACGATTTTTGAGTTGAGAAAATTCTCCTTTTGGTGCTATTTTCTGTAACCCGTCGGGATTGATCAATAATGAAACCATTGCTGGTGAGGACTTGGAGACAAATATAGCCGCAGCGGGTTGAGAGTTGCGAACTACAAGACTAACTGGACTTTTTTCCGAAAACCAGGAGAATTTAGCTAAACAAACTAGTATAAGCGTAATTATGCCAGCTATAAGGAAACCAAGTTTAATATTTTTTGTTAAGTGTTGACTGTTCACATTCTTTATATTTTCTAGCTTTTCTGCAAACATGAATAGTATAGGATTTTTTAGAAAAACTGCATGACAAATACATCATTTGATCAACCCTTTTCCGAAATTACTGTTGAGGAACTAGCCAAACGGCTTGAAAATCATGAAGAACCCCTTCAGTTAATAGATGTGCGTGAACCCCAGGAAATTGCCATATCACGGCTAGATGGTTTTGTCAATCTTCCTTTAAGTGAATATGAGCAATGGAATCAACAAGTCCCTGTTCGCTTTGATGTCCACGCAGAAACTCTGGTTCTCTGTCATCATGGTATGCGTTCCGCTCAGATGTGCCAGTGGTTAGTTACTCAAGGATTCACAAATGTTAAAAATATTACGGGTGGCATTTCCGCTTATTCGATTTTAGTTGATCCTTCTGTGCCGCAATATTAGGGAACAGTAGGGGCGCAGGCCCTGCGCCCAGAATTCAGAAGGAATCAACAAGATATTTCATCATCGTATCCCTTCTCCGTAGGGGCGCAGGGCCTGCGCCCAGAATTCAGAAGGAATCAACAAGATATTTCCACCCCTACCCTCTACTGGCGCGGTCAAAATTTTGATCAATAGAAAATAATATTTTGTGACTAAAACCACAACTTAGGTTGATAGACTATGAGATAATACTGAAACAGAGAGAAATTCATCTTCTTTTTGGATTTCAGCTATGTAGTAATAACAAATGCAGCAAATAAATGCTGAAAGTAAATTTTGTGTTCAATTAATACAATATAAGTATATAATTTGCTATCTTACTTTAATTAATAATTAATTCTTTTTTCCATTTTTGCGGTAAAAACCACATTTTTTTCCAATTTTGATTAAGATTTGCCTTCAGTAAAAAAATCACTTATGCAAGTTCATCTGACTAATCGGCAACAGAATATACTTTATGCAACTGTACGTCATTATATTACCACAGCAGAGCCTGTTGGCTCTAAAGCTTTAATTGAAGGATTTGATTTAGGTGTTAGCTCGGCTACGATTCGCAGTGTGATGGGTGTTTTGGAAAAATCAGGGTTACTTTATCAACCACATACTTCTGCGGGTAGAATTCCTTCTGATTCTGGTTATCGTATTTACGTTGATCAATTAATTAAACCATCAGAAACTTTAGCAAAAGAGGTAGAAACCGTATTACAAAAACATCTGCATTGGGAAGATTGCAGTTTGGAGGCCTTATTACAAGGCGCTGCCCAAATTTTAGCAACATTAAGCGGCTGTATTACTTTAATTACTATGCCGCAACCCACAACCGCAAAGTTACGACATTTGCAACTGGTGCAAATTGAATCAGAGCGAATTATGTTAATTGTGGTGACAGATAGTTATGAAACCCATTCTAAGGTGATGGATTTATTTTTACATAATCCAGAAAGTAAACCAGAAGCGGAGGTAATTGATCATCAATTGCAGATTGTCTCTAACTTTTTGAATACTCATTTAAGAGGACAGAGTTTATTAGAAATAGGCTATCTTGATTGGAGTAAATTGGATCAGGAGTTTAGAGTTTATGGTGAATTATTAAAAAGTTCTTTGGTAGAATTGACTCATCGCGCTCTAGCACCAACAACTACACAAATTATGGTGCGGGGGATTGGAGAGGTTTTACGACAACCTGAGTTTTCTCAGGTACAGCAGGTACAGACAATTATGCAATTATTGGAAGAGGAACAAGACCAACTTTGGCATTTAATTTGTGAAGAAGCAGAAATGCACGATATGAATAAGTCTAAGGTAACAGTGCGAATTGGCACAGAAAATCCTCTTGAACCTATTCGGACTTGTACTTTGATTTCTGCTATTTATCGGCGGGGTTCTGTGCCAGTAGGAAGTGTGGGAGTTTTGGGTCCAACTAGGTTAGACTATGAGAGTGCGATCGCTGTAGTTGCAGCAGCAGCAGATTATCTCTCGGAAGCTTTTAGTTAATTTCCATAAATTCATGTTGAGAAAAATCACTTTTGGTCTATTATGGCTAGGATTTGTTTCCTATGCCTTTTTCTTTGCTCCTCCCGAACAACCTGATACTTTTGAGTTAATCAAAAATCTCTCTACAGGCAATTGGCAAGGCATTAATCCTCTGATTATATCTTTATTTAATATCATGGGGATTTGGCCTTTTATATATAGTGCAGTCGTCTTTTTTGATGGTAGAGGTCAAAAAATCCCAGCTTGGCCTTTCGCTAGTGGTGCTTTTGCATTAGGTGCTTTTGCACTTTTACCCTATTTGGCTTTAAGACAACCCAATCAAAAGTTTATTGGTGAAAAAAATTTATTTCTGAAAATCCTAGATTCTCGCATTTTAGGAATTTTATTAACTATAGGAGCGGCGGTTTTATTCGCATCTGGTTTACAAGGCGATTGGGGTGATTTTGTCCAACAGTGGCAAAGTAGCCGATTTATTCATGTGATGAGTTTAGATTTTGTGATGTTGAGTCTATTGTTTCCCACATTACTAGGAGATGATATGGCGCGACGAGGTGGGAAAGATAATCAATTATTTTGGTTATTTGTAATGCCTTTATTTGGAGCTTTGATTTATTTGTGTGTCCGTCCACCTGTAGAGATAGAAAATAAAATAGGAGTTGAGAAGCCTATAATCATCTAACTCCTAAACAATAAAATCAAAAAGGTGAGTATCCAGTTGTGAACATTTTATAACCCGATGTAATACAAATTAAGGAGAGAAAAAATTGCCATAAACTGGTAGGACTAAGAATTGCACGACTACTAATAAATACCGCCATAATACCCACAGAAATAGCAATCCATCCCAGATTTTTCATACTTTCTGAGAAAAAAACTAGCATCAATACACCTAATGTTAGTGCTAACACTGAAATATCAGCGGCAATTCCTCGCCACCAGTAAGGATAGACATTGGTTGTAAAAAATATATTTTTCCCAACTAAGTAAATACCTAAAATCAGCAAACCAAAGCCGGCAATTCTCATTAAAAAGCGCATAATTACCCTGATTACACTCAAAACGGTTAGGACATGGACTTTTGTAAAATCACGAAAACCCTAGATTTGTAGGGGTAAAGCAAGAGCTTCATTGGTGTCAACTTAAGCTACAGGTGGCTTATTTGTTGGCTTCCACACCCACCCTGAAATGATAGCGTAGCGTGGCGTTAGCCATATTTCAGGGCTAATACTGCTCGGTCAAGCCTGAAAATTCATTATATGGTAGGTTGAGTTGTTCGCGTCAGCGTTGCGGAGCAATGGAACGAAACCCAACATTATCAAGGATTTTGTTGGGTTTCGCTATCACTCAACCCAACCTTGTATCTTAGAGGTATGTTAGAGGAAGTGGTAGCGACCCAATTAGGTTCTAAAACTAGGGATGACAAAAAAATATTTCCATCTGACAAACAATTAATAAATAACCATCCTGTACATCCTCAAATCCTGGACATCCTGATTCAGACAAAAAATATTTCCATCTAACAAACAATTAATAAATAACCATCCTGTACATCCTCAAATCCTGGACATCCTGATTCAGACAAAAAATATTTCCATCTGACAAACAATTAATAAATAACCATCCTGTACATCCTCAAATCCTGGACATCCTGATTCAGACAAAAAATATTTCCATCTAACAAACAATTGATAAATAACCATCCTGTACATCCTCAAATCCTGGACATCCTGATTCAGACAAAAAATATTTCCATCTAACAAACAATTGATAAATAACCATCCTGTACATCCTCAAATCCTGGACATCCTGATTCAGACAAAAAATATTTCCATCTGACAATTACCTATATATTGTCTGTCTACATAATCTGTTGTCTTTCCTTTCTTTTTGCCCCCTGTTTCATCTATTACTAAAATAAATGACTCTCCTGCCAGTCCCTTTAATAATAAATCAAGTCTATATCTATTAATTTATGTCTTTTTGTTCGCTCAACTCTTTGATATTCTAAATCTTTAAAGTGATCTGCAATTGTGATTTTTGGTGGTAACTTCATTTCCAGATTTTGTCTCTTTATTTTCTTTGAGGATACCACTTCAACCTATTTTATTGATTCTTATAGAAACAAATTTACCATGAAATTTTCTCTGTATTTAAATATTAACTTGATATTAAACTATTAATACTGCCCTTTTTCTCTATTTACATAAGTTACATTTTGTCAAAAAAAATTAGATGCGTTTCCCCTGGGGTAACAGGGAACAGAAAAAACTCATGTTTAAAAAATTTGTTAATACCTGTTCTATTTGATAGGATGCTCCTTTCTTTATCCGAGTGATAAAATCAATTTTATGGTCAATTAATTACTGCCAAAATGCAAAATGATAAAAGCCTCTATCCAGCATTAGTAAGGTATTCTCTTTCACTACCTTCAGTAAATCTTGCTCCCAATGAGTATCTGCTTGTTTAGGATTTGTCCAAAACCAAATTTCTATAGTCTACTGGCGATTCCTACGGAGCGCTTCGCTATCGCCTCATTTTCTAGTTGGGGGCGATTCTTCTTCAGGCGATCGCTAATGATGCCCCAGCCTTGTCAAACTCAGGCGCTCATAAAAAGTTTTGATAACATTCCTTATGACGCATGGCAACAACAGCACCCATATAAAGAATGGCACGAACGTGGGCGCGACCACCATTAATCATTCGTTTACCTTTATGCTGACCACTATCATGATTAATTGGTGCAACACCAACTAAACGAGAGATTTGCTTGGCAGTTAATTGACCTAATTCTGGTAAGTCAGAAACTAGAGTGGCATCGGTTTTGGCTAACTTACCTGTAGCTTTAGCAAAGTCTCTTCCCTGACGAGGATTGATTAATGCTACTGGTAAAAGAGCCGCTTGCAATTGAATTATTAATTCTGTTTCTAGTCCTCCTGTTGCTTCCAGTACGATTAGGTTTAAATCGTCAGATTGAAGTTGCTTAACTAGATTAGCTATTTCTGTTTCAGTATTAGCAAATTGAAAGGTTGGGTTGTGGAACGTAAACGTATCCCTGCGGGACACTGCGTGAACGCGGAGCAATAGCATGAAACCCAAGATTATCAAGGATTTTGTTGGGTTTTGCGATTCCTACGGAGCGCTTTGCTATCGCTCAAACCAGCCTACATTTCCTTGACCGACAAGTATTGGATTGGGTCGCAGTAGATATTCAAGATACTTTAAAAAAAGCTCATGATAATTACTGCGTTGAATAAATACAGATTTTTACTTTGTACTGAATTTTCTATGAATCCATCTATGATAAAATTATTTAATAATTGACAACTAACAACTGATAATTAATCAAATGAATGATTTTTGGAATACGATTTTAGACTTTGCGGAAACTACTACTACTAGAGTAGGAAAACAATTAATGCAGGATTTTGGCAAAGTTCAAGCTTCACAAAAATCTGATGGTAGCTTAGTCACAAAATCTGATAAATGGGCAGATCAAGAAATTCGAGATGCGATTGTTTCTACCTTTTCCGGTTACGGCATTTTGAGCGAAGAAAGTGATAGTGAAGAGCTGCTGCAAGCAGGTCAAACTTTTCCGAATACAGAATGGTGTTGGGTTATTGATCCTTTGGATGGTACAACAAATTTTACCAGAGGAATTCCGATTTGGTCTATTTCCTTGGGCTTACTTTATCGTGGAACTCCCATTTTTGGTTATGTTTACGTACCACCATTAAATCAAGTCTTTCATGGATTTTGGGCGGGTTCATCGGGCTTAACAACGCCAACGGGAGCATTTTTAAATAATCATCCCATTCATACCAGTAAAGATGCTCCTAGCAAAAACCACTTTTTTAACCTTTGTTCTCGCAGTACCGACATTATTCAACCAGGTTTTCCCTGTAAAATTCGGATGTTAGGAGTTGCTAGTTATAATTTTCTTTCAGTCGCCACTGGTGCGGTTTTGGGAGGAATTGAAGCCACACCAAAGGTATGGGATATTGCAGGTGCTTGGGTAATTGTGCAAGCTGCGGGTGGGACGTGGGTATCGCTCAATTCTGAGTCTTTTCCATTATCGCCGGGAATAGATTATAGCGATCGCTCTTTTCCTACGATGGTTGTGAGTAATTCCGATATAGTTCCGATATTTACACCATTTCTAGAAAATGTAAAATTTTAATAACTAATAATTAAAACCGAATAATTATACTCCGCAGGGGAATAAATTGAGCCTTTGCGTAAAGGGGATATATGGATGTAAAAACGCAAGTTATTACCTTCTCAAGTATAACAACTGACAACTGACAAAATTATGAAAGGACTTTGGTTAGAAAATAATCAACTAGAATTACGCACCAATATTCCTATCCCTGAACCACCACCAGGAGAGGCTTTGGTGCGGGTTTTGCGAGCAGGAATTTGTAATACTGACTTAGAATTAATTAAAGGTTATTACCCCTATACTGGCATTATCGGTCATGAATTTGTTGGTATTGTCGAACAAGCTCCCAAACAGTTAATTAATCAAAGAGTCGTTGGTGAAATTAACGCCGCTTGTGGTAATTGTCGTTTTTGTCGTCGCGGACAACCAACACATTGTGAAAATCGCACGGTTTTAGGAATTGTTAACCGTAATGGTGCATTTGCAGAATATCTATCTCTACCTATTGAGAATTTGCATCTTGTCCCCGAAAATGTATCTACAGCAGCAGCAACTTTTACTGAACCCATAGCCGCAGCATTGGAAATTCAACAACAAATACAAATATCTAAGGATGACCGAGTATTAGTGGTTGGAGATGGTAAGCTAGGACAACTAATAGCCCAAACTTTAGCCTTAACTGGTTGTGAATTATTGGTAGTCGGAAGACACGAAGACAAATTAATAAATTTAGCAGGAAAAGGAATTAAAACAGGTTTAGCTGATAGTGTCACCGATAGATATTTTGATATCTCCGTTGATTGTACCGGAAATCCTGAAGGCTTTAATATTGCTCGTCGGGCTTTACGTCCTCGTGGGACATTAATCTTAAAAAGCACTTATGCGGGAAATCTTAGTTTAGATGCTTCCTCGTTAGTAGTAGATGAAATTACCCTGATTGGTTCTCGTTGTGGTCCCTTTGTTCCGGCGTTAGAATTGTTGGCGACGGGAAAGGTAGATGTCCAATATTTAATTGATAGTTCTTACCCTCTTTCTCAAGGTTTAGAAGCTTTTGAAAAAGCCAAAACTAAGGGGGTTTTAAAAGTGTTATTGGAAATGAGTTCGTAATCAGGATTAATAGAATTACAGCAAATTGTCATCAAACCCGGAACAAGAACCCCACCCCCAACCCCCTCCCCGCAAGCGATGAGGGGGCTAAGAGGGTGTTTGAGAAGTCATGATTGCTGTATCAAATTTTTTACCCCTCCCTAACTCTCCGCTTTATACTCCGGTGTACACACAAGTTAAATTACCCCCCTTAATCGGGAGGTGGGGGAGGTAGGGGATGTAGGGGGGAGTAGGGGAGGTAGGGGGGAGTAGGGGAGGTAGGGGAGGTAGGGGGGAGTAGGGGAGGTAGGGGGGAGTAGGGGAGGTAGGGGGGAGTAGGGGAGTGAAGAGTAAAAGAGTAAAACGTTTAGGAATATGAATTAAATAAAGTGCAAAAGTAGGGTGTGTTAGCGACAGCGTAACGCACCATTTCAGGTTAAGTCAGAATTGCAGGTTATTAAATTTGCGTTCCTTAGTGACTATGATCAATAACCCATCACGCTGGTTAATGAATCATAAAAACCATAAAAACCATAAATAAAATATTAATCTTCCCCCACCTCCCCCACATCCCCCACCTCCCCTACCTCCCCTACCTCCCCCACATCCCCCACATCCCCCACATCCCCCAGGCTAACGCCGCGCTACGCTATCAGCAAGTCCTAAATATACATTTTTGCAGTTTTTGACCTTTTTTTTATTTCTTTGTGAGAAATCCGGGTTAACCTCGTAATATTTTTTAATTTTTAATTTCCTGGAGATAAATATCGTGTTTTCAGTTACAGTTATTTTGCCACAAATTAAGCAACAATGAGGATTCTTGAATTCAATTCTGAGTCGGTGATGCTTTTCTTGATAACTGATATGTAGCCCTTTATATAAATTTTATGTTGCGGTTTTATGAAACCTCGAATTATTGTTTGTGGCCTAGGACGTACCGGATATAAAATCTTTCGCTTACTCAGACAACAGGGGGCTTTGGTGGTAGGTATTCATCGCAAACCTGTTTCTGGTGAACCTGCTGCTAATATAATTGTTGGTGAGTTACACGCAGCTTCTACTTTACAAGCGGCAGGAATTACAGAAGCACATACTTTGGTAATTGCAACTTCTGATGATGCTTTGAATTTATCAATTATGATGCAAGCACGGGTTCTTAATCCCCAAATTCGGATTATTAATCGGTTTTATAATACGAATTTAGGTGAACGTCTTGATCAAACTCTGTCGAATCATTTAAGTATGAGTGTTGTGGGTTTGGCAGCACCTGTATTTACCTTTGCGGCTTTGGGCAATAAGGCTATTGGTCAAATTAAGTTACTTGAGCAAATTTGGCCAATTCAAGAGGAATATATCCACGAAAATCATCCCTGGAAAGGCAGAAAAATTAGTGATTTATGGGAAGATCCCACAAGGATGCTGATTTATTATGTGGCTGTGGAAGGAAAGCTAAATTTAGTATCTGCGGTGCTGTTGGAACAACAATTAAGAGTAGGCGATCGCTTAATTATTGGTACTCAACCTCGCATTCGTCCCCAACGTAAGTCATTAGTCAGAAAATTAGTTAAAGTTTTTGCCAATATTCGGGAGTTTCAGAAACACGCCCAATCAGTTGTGGGTATGGCAATTGCTTTATTCGTAATTATTTTAATATCCACTTTTACCTATTTTGCTAGTAAACATAGTATCTCTTTTATTGATGCTTTATATTTTGCTGTTGGCATGATTACGGGGGCTGGTGGTAATGATAAGGTTGTCGAAAATGCACCAGACAGCATTAAGTTATTTACTATTGTGATTATGCTAATTGGGGCTGCGGTAATTGGGATTTGGTACGCGATGCTGACGGATTTTATCCTGGGTAGTCGCTTAAAACAATTTTTGGATGCGGCAAGAATTCCTCAACATCATCATTATATTGTTTGTGGTTTAAGTGGTATTGGCATTAGAATTGTTCAACAATTGCACCTGAGTGGACATGAGGTAGTAGTTATTGAAACGGATGCTAATAATAGATATGTGACTACTGCTAGAGGAATGAGTATTCCGGTTATTCTTGCTGATGCCAGTTTTCGGGCTACTTTACAAGCAAGTAATATTAACACTGCTACCGCAGTTTTAGCTGTTACTAATAATGATGCGACTAATTTGGAAATTGCCCTCAAGGCTAAGTCTTTAGCGCCAAAGATTCCTGTAATTGTCAACTATGCTGATCCTGATTTTGCTGGTATAGCACAACAGGTATTTGATTTTGAGGCTGTATTTAGTCCTGCTGAACTCGCTGCTCCTGCTTTTGCTGCGGCTGCTCTCGGTGGTAGGATTATTGGTAATGGGATTATTGCTGATAATTTATGGGTAGCTTTTGCAACCACTATTACACCGATACACCCTTTTTGTGATGAGTGGGTGAAGGATGTGGCTAAGTTTGCGGATTTTGTGCCTTTGTATGTGGAAATCAACCATGAAACTGTACAAGGCTGGGATTTGCTAGAAACAATTCTTGCTCCCGGAGATGTGCTGTATTTAACTATGCCCGCTAATAGGTTAAATCAGTTATGGCGAGAAGAAGGAAAGGGGATCGGGGTTTAGTTGATTTTTATTTTATGATAGTTCTTCCTTATCAAGGTCAATGATATCAAATTCTCAGCCGGAAGTCAACACTTGATTGAGAGATTTTGGGCAACATGAAAAAATTAGGCAGTTAGGACATCAATTGACGGTTAAACTCTTGCTAATAAAGGGTTTTGCTCCTAACTCTTGACTGGGCGCAGGGACTGGGCGCAGGACATGGGCGCAAGACATGGGCGCAGGCCCTGCGCCCCTACTTCCTGATTCTTGCTAGGGAACACCAAAAAATAAATTACCCAATTTTGTGGGATGGGCATCCTGCCCGTCCTTGATGATTAGCGGGCAATTCGTCCTGCACCACAAGAAATTTTTGGGTATTTTTTTAATTGGAAGTCCGCTATAACAATTCTCTGGGGTGATTATTAGCGATTAGTACAACTGACTACTGACAACTAACTGAAAATGATGGTAAAGAAGGTAGAGGACGATATTTCATGGCTAGGCTAGTAGTTCGTCAAATTTATTTTGACGGGTAATGATCGGAAAAAACTTCTGTTCTTCCCTCCCCTACCCCCCCTGCCTCTCTTCTCCCCCTGCTTGCCTTCACCCGTCATTTTCGGGTTGACAGATTACTAGGCATTAGCTTGGGCTTAACCTGATGATATTAAAAGTTTCTAGGGTTAAACCGGAAAATTGTCAGAAGTTCGCTATGGTATTGCAAAGAAACAGGCTATGTGTTGATAATGCCATGAACAAAACTGTTGAAGTCCATTCCAGTGTATCGGCACTCGTTCAACGGGCGCTAGAATTGATACTGTCGAAAGCGGAAACTGCTATTGGCGAACGGGGGCAATTTACAATTGCTTTGTCAGGGGGTAGTACACCAAAACCTTTGTATGAGGCGATAGCTAATCAAAAGTTGCCCTGGGATAAAATTCATGTATTCTGGGGAGATGAGCGTTATGTACCAGCAGATCATCCTGATAGTAATGAACTGATGGCGAGACGTGCATGGTTAGATCAGGTGGCACTTCCCAAGGCGAATATTCATGCTATCCCTACTTTATCTGCTAACCCAGAGGTAGATGCAGCTAAGTATAACCAGCATCTGCAAACATTTTTTAATTCGGCATCGGGAGAGTTCCCAGCATTGGATGTAGTTTTACTGGGAATGGGTGATGATGCCCATACTGCATCTTTGTTTCCCTACACGGAAGCTCTCAAGGTGAGCGATCGCCTAGTTACTGTTGGTAATAAAGATGATAATCTCCGCATCACTTTTACTTACCCATTTATTAACGCGGCTCGCAGTGTGATTTTTATGGCTGCTGGTGCTAATAAAAGACCGGCTTTAGCCCAAGTTTTTGCACCGGTAGCGGATGATTTCGCCTATCCATCACGGTTAATTCGTCCCCAAGGAGAACTCTACTGGTTGCTAGACGCAGCGGCTGGTTTGGAACTCTAGCATTGACTATGATTTTTGAGATTTGGTTGATTGAGATGATGAAGAATCATCACCAATGATCAACCTGTTCTCACTGTAAGTAATTTTTAGCATCACTAGCTAAAGTTACTTATGTGCTTGTCAGTAATATTTTTACAACGACCTTCACTAAGGCTTAAATCCATGATCGTCTGCCCTAATTGCAATCATCCTAACCCAGACGGCGCTGTTCAATGTGAAGCTTGCTATACGCCGTTACCAGCTACAGCTAGTTGTCCTAATTGTGGAGCAACTGTACAGTCAGATGCCGCTTTCTGTGGTCAGTGCGGTTACAATCTCCATTTTGGCGCTACTCTTGCAGTCGCCTCAACTGGTGCTGTTAATCCTGTGCCAGCACCAGTGGTCGCTCCTGACTTAATGATGCAACTGCTACAGCCTGATGTGTTGGAAGTTGCGCCCCGATCTAATCCGACCGTATCTGCACCTGTAGCACCTGAACCAGAAGTTTATATTCCGCCTGTACTGACTCCTACACCTGCACCTATGGCTGTAGTTCAGGAACAAGCTGTTTATGTTCCTTCTGTACCTGCACCTGTAGCACCTGAACCAGAAGTTTATATTCCGCCTGTATTGACTCCTCCACCTGCACCTGTAGCACCTGAACCGGAAGTTTATATTCCGTCTGTATTGACTCCTGAACCTGTGGCTATGGATACAGTACCAGGATCTGAGCCTTATATTCCCCCTGCTTATGTACCCCAGATAGATCCTATATCTATTCCTGAAGTTGCTCCAGTCGCACCATCAGGAAAGGTGGCAAATACTCAATTACAACAGATAGTAGCGCGATTATTCCATGTTCAAGCTAATCAGGAAATAGAATTACCACAAAATCTCTCGGTTGTGCATATTGGTAAGCCTAATGATCGTGTTCCTCCAGATATAGATGTTTCGGGATTCCCAAATTCGGAGATTGTTTCGCGGATTCATGCAGATATTCGGATTGAGGGAGATGCTTGTTATATAGAGGATGCAGGTAGTTCTAATGGTACTTACATTAATAACTTACCTCTGTTACCTGGTAACAGACATCGCCTCCGTCCAGGCGATCGCATCAGCTTGGGTAAGGGAGATTTAGTTACTTTCTTGTTTCAACTTTCTTAGGAATAGGGAACAGGTGACAGGTTATAGGTTACAGGTTACAGGTTACAGGTGACAGTGAAGAGGTAAGAGGAAAGAGAAAAATATTCTCCCCTACCCCCCTGCCCCCTGCTCCCCTGCCACTGCTATGATCACAACAGGTTATTAACTCTTGTTGCTAGTTATCCAATAAACTATATAACTAGCAACTTGGGTAATAACATGATTAATGATACAGAATATATCAGGCAAGCTGAAGCTAATCGCGTAGAAATTCTCAGCGAAGCACTACCTTACATTCAACAATTTGCTGGTCGTACCGTTGTGGTTAAATACGGTGGCGCAGCGATGAAGGATAGCTCCCTTAAGGATAAAGTGATCCGTGATGTGGTGTTTTTATCTTGCGTCGGCTTGCGACCTATTTTAGTGCATGGTGGTGGACCAGAAATTAATAGTTGGTTAGGTAAATTAGGAATTGAAGCACAGTTTAAAAATGGTTTGCGCGTAACTGATGCACCAACGATGGATGTGGTAGAAATGGTGTTGGTTGGGCGGGTGAATAAGGAAATTGTGGCTTTGATTAACCAAGCTGGGGGAATGGCTGTAGGACTTTGCGGTAAGGATGGTAACTTAATTACGGCTCGTCCTCAAGGTGATGAAGGGATTGGCTTTGTGGGGGAAGTGAGTAATGTCAATATCAAAATTTTAGAAACACTTGCGAGTAATGGCTATATTCCGGTGGTTTCCAGCGTGGCGGCGGATGAAACTGGACAGGCTTATAATATTAATGCGGATACGGTAGCGGGGGAAATAGCCGCTGCTTTGGGGGCGGAAAAGCTAATTTTGCTGACTGATACGAGAGGAATTTTAAGAGATTATAAAGACCCTTCTACCTTAATTCCCAAGGTGGATATTCGGGAGGCGCGACAATTAATTGCTGATGGTATAGTCAGTGGGGGGATGATTCCGAAAGTGAATTGTTGTGTGCGATCGCTTGCCCAAGGAGTCAAAGCTTCACATATAATTGATGGACGCATTCCTCATGCCTTATTGTTAGAAGTATTTACAGATGTGGGGATTGGAACAATGATTCTGGGTTCTCATCAGTCGAGACAATAATCGGAATGGGGGACAAGTAAAACCCATACCCCGCCAGCCAGGGAATCAATTCCCTGTCTAATAGCTTAAGTCATCTAAAGATGACTAAATTTAGCCCCAAAATTTTAAAATCGTTTAGTAAACTTTCGTTTACTTTGGCTATTAGCCCGGAAATTAAGTTCCGGGCGGGTGTGGAAGCCAACAAATAAGCCATTTCTAGCTTAATTTGACAACAATTAACAACTGACTAATGACCAATGACTACAGAAAATTTAGAACTCGCTAAATCGTGTTTCCAAATTGGGACAACTGCTTTTGAAAATGGTCAATATCGAGAATCTGTGGAAAGTTTAGAAAAAGCCAGCACTCTATTAGGAAAAAATACCCGGTTTGCTGGTGAAGTAGAAATTTGGTTGGTGAATGCTTATGAAGCTGCGGGACGTTCCGAAGAAGCAATAAATCTTTGTCAACAACTCAGCCGTCATCCCCATTATGAAATTCGTCAACAAGCAAAACGCCTAGTTTATATTTTAAAAGCACCCAAACTGAACAGACCAAAAGAGTGGATGACAGAAATTCCCGATTTTGGTATAGTTTCTGATAACAAATCCAAAATACTTGTTACTTCCCAATCTCAAAAATCTACATCTAAACCAAAACCTGTAGAACGAGAATACATTGACTTGAGTACAGTTAATACTAAAGACAATAATTTTGTTTGGGTAGGTTTAATTTCTGTAGGTTTGACAATTTTCTATTTAGTTTGGTTAAGTTTTTAGCAAATAAGGAGAAATTTAGTCATGAATGTATTAACTTTTATTAAGATTATATCACATTCAATGAAATCTGTATTTTTTTCTATTAACAAAATTAGAAAAATTACTAAAATCAAACCAATTGTCTTGGTGGTAATCCTTTCTTCATTACTATTATCAGGTTGTGTGAAGTATGATTTAGGAGTGAATTTTAATAGCACAAATAATGGTGAATTAGTACAGCATATTCAGTTATCAGAAAAAATTACTATTTTTAGTGGTGATTATCTCTCTGAATGGTTAAAAACTTTAGAAAATCGAGCGCGAACATTAGCAGGTTCAACAGAAAGAGTTTCCGCATCAGAAATTATTGTCAAAATTCCCTTTACCAGTGCGAAGGAATTACAAGAAAAATTTACTGGCTTTTTCAATACTCGCACATCTGAAGATCGTGATGGTTCGGAACTGGCAAATATTACCTCTACTTTAGTTGCAGAAGATAGGAATTTTTTCCTATTCTCCAGAAATCATTTAGTTTATGATTTAGATTTACGTTCTTTGGCTATGCTGACGACTAAAGGTGATAGTTCTCTTGTCAATCTGGACTTTAGCTTACAAACACCTTGGGGAATCAAGAATATTGAAAATGATGAAAATGCTATCCAACCAGAAAAGCATGGTAATCAACTAATATGGAAGCTTAAAGCAGGGGATATAAATCATGTAGAGGTAGTATTTTGGTTGCCGAATTTTCTGGGAATTGGGACTTTGTTGATTATCGGTTTTGTGTGGTTGGGATTATATCTGAGATATACGTTATTACCAAGTCCGGGTATTCAGTTAACAGCGGAAGAATTGTAAAATATCAGAATTTAAGAATTTTTAGGATGTGTTTATTTCCTATTATCACTATGAAATAGTAAGCTATCACATCCTAAATTCTCAAAACTAGAAGCAACTCTCAAACATCTCAATTAGTATGTAAGATAACAATATTCTCTGTTTTTTAAACATTTGAGAATTTCTTGAAAAATTCTTAGTGTTGAAGTTGTCTCTTTATATTCCTGTTTTGAAGGAGAATCTCCTAATTTTTCTAGCATATTTAAACTTTCCTGAACAATTGATTCTTTTAGGAAATCAATTAATCTTTGTCTATTAGTTATTGTTCCTTTTTCTAGATCAATTGCTTCAATTTTACTCTTTTCTTCATCAATTACTATTTCTAATTCACGAACTTTACCAATTTCTGCAAAGTCTGATTTAATCAATGTTTCATAAAATTTATTAGAAAATTCTATGGTAGCCGGTGATACACCATTTTTTCCGTAAAACGTAATATCTAACATTATTCTACCTCCTGTGCCTCAGATTCTAAAAATTGTCTTTCTTCGATATATTCAGCCCAAGCTATATCAGCTTGATCAAATGCTACCTTTGCTTGTTTGGTAATATGTCCAGTGGTTAAAACTGCAATTATATCACCCTTAGTTATGATTTTTTTAGCTAATGTAGAATCAATTATTTTTCTACTTTTTACTTCTATGTAAGGCATAATCAAATTATGAATTGTAGTCTTTTTGAATTTGACGAACTATTTCCTTGACTCTGGGAACATCTTCTGAATTAAGTAATAGTATATCGCCATCAGGATCATCACCAGTAGTTCGTTGACATTCAATTCCTTCTTTCTGAAGTTTATTGATTAACCATCCAATTAAATTTTTATGAATTATTAATCTTTCTATCTTTTTATCTTCATCAGTTTTATCAGACATTATCTAAGCAATTCCTTTTTTGCTGTTAAAAGATGTTCCCAAGTTGAAAAACCTTTTTCAAAAAGTTCTAAAACTTTTTTTTGAATCAAACTTTCTTCCATTCTCTGACATAAATAATCAATGTAAATTTCCTTGTAAAAAGTCTTTACATCTCCCGCAGTTAAATTTCTTTCTTGATAAAAATTATATAGTTTATTTATAATTTCTACAGAAGGAAAATATTTAATTGTACTACCTAAATCCTTTAGATATTTTTCAAAAGAATATAAATCTAATTTAGGTTGCATCTCTTTTTTTAAAGAGAATCTTCTGAAAACTGCGGTATCAATTAACTCTGGAACATTGGTAATTCCAAAGATCAAAAGTTTGTTATCTTTACTAGGATGAAGTTGGTCTAATTCAAGCATGAATGTTGTCATAGCCCTTCTAATAGCATCATGTTCTTGAGTTCTACTTCTACTCATACAGAAAGTGTCTAACTCATCTAATAACAAAAATACAGAAGAACCATTTTTGCATTTACTTTTTAGATCATCAAAAATATCCTCCAAATTACGCGAAGATTGACCTAAAGATGGATCAAGCATTCTCCCTACATCAAGAGAATAGAAGTTAATTTCATTGGTAACTTCTTGTTTTAATTTATAAAACAATGAATAACATAGTGTTGTTTTACCAGTATTAGGAACACCATAAAGCAATACTGATGGAGTTAAATCATAATGACTAAAATCGTCAATTTGACTTTCATCTGCTGTTAAACATATTTTACAAAATTTAAAAAGATACTCAAATAAATCATCTATTCCAAAGAGTTTCTGATGATTTATTCTTTGTTCAATTTCGGCAGATGTTAATTGCTTTAATCCGTTACTCATTAGAGAGAAAGCTTCAAAACTTAACTAGAAACATTATACATAATTACAATACATCCAATTTTGAAATTAATTAAATTTTAATATTTCTTATATTACTCAAAAAACTGATGATAGATCAAATTCGTTTATCAGTAACTCCTGTAACATATCCTTTACAATAAAATAAAGAAAGACATTACAGGAGAAAAATTTAAACCATGCTACAAGAATATCGTCAACAGGTTGCAGAACGCGCTCAACTGGGTATTCCTCCCTTACCGTTAGATGCAGTACAAACATCAGCATTGTGTGAATTACTGAAAAATCCCCCGACAGGCGAAGAAGAGTTATTATTAAATTTATTACGCGATCGCATTCCCCCTGGAGTAGATCAAGCTGCTTATGTAAAAGCTGGATTTCTGACTGCGATTGCGAAAGGAGAAATTATCAGTCCTTTAGTTTCTCCAGTAGACGCAGTAGAATTACTAGGAACTATGATTGGTGGTTACAATGTTCAGTCCTTAATTGATTTACTCCAAGTTTCTAGCAGTTCTGTATCAGAATCTTCAGAAACACCCTTGGTCATGGGAGGAGAAGGAAGAGAACAAATCGCCGCTTATGCAGCTAACGCCCTCAGCAAAATCATGTTGGTGTATGATGCTTTCTATGATGTTTTGGAATTGTCAAAAACCAACCCCTACGCCAAACAAGTGATAAACTCTTGGGCAGAAGCAGAATGGTTTACTTCCCGTCCCACATTACCAGAATTTATCACCGTTACCGTTTTCAAAGTTCCCGGAGAAACTAACACCGACGACTTATCACCCGCAACTCACGCCACCACACGCCCAGATATTCCTCTCCACGCTTTGGCGATGTTAGAAACTCGTCAACCAGGAAGTTTAGAAACTATTGCAGAGTTAAAGAAAAAAGGATTTCCCGTTGCTTACGTTGGCGATGTCGTTGGTACAGGTTCTTCTCGCAAGTCTGCAATCAATTCTGTATTATGGCATTTAGGCAATGATATTCCCTTTGTGCCAAACAAGCGGGCTGGGGGTTATATTTTAGGAAGTGCGATCGCGCCTATCTTTTTTAACACAGCCGAAGATGCCGGTGCATTACCCATTCAATGCGATGTCAGCAAAATGGAAACCGGTGACGTAATTACCATTTATCCCTACAAAGGAACTGTTCTCAATGCCGCAGGAGAAGTAATTTCCACCTTCAGCCTCAAACCTGACACCATTCTAGACGAAGTTCGCGCCGGTGGACGCATTCCCCTACTAATTGGACGGACTCTCACCGACAAAACCCGTCAAGCATTAGGTTTAAAACCCAGCGATTTATTTATCCGCCCCCAATCCCCCACCGACACCGGCAAAGGCTTCACATTGGCTCAGAAAATGGTCGGTAAAGCCGCTGGTTTGCCAGGAGTACGTCCGGGGACATCTTGCGAACCAATCATGACTACAGTGGGTTCTCAGGACACTACAGGACCAATGACCAGAGACGAATTGAAAGAACTGGCTTGTTTAGGCTTCAGTGCAGACTTGGTAATGCAGAGTTTCTGTCACACAGCCGCATATCCCAAACCTGTGGATATTAAAACCCATCAGGAATTACCAGACTTCATTTCCTCCCGTGGTGGTGTAGCTTTGCGTCCTGGTGATGGTATCATTCACTCCTGGTTAAACCGGATGTTGTTACCCGACACAGTGGGAACAGGTGGAGATTCCCATACTCGCTTCCCCTTGGGTATATCTTTCCCTGCTGGTTCTGGGTTAGTTGCGTTTGCTGGTGCTTTGGGTGTAATGCCTTTAGATATGCCAGAATCAGTATTAGTCCGGTTTACAGGAGAATTGCAACCAGGAATAACGCTGAGGGATGTTGTGAATGCAATTCCTTATGTGGCTATGCAAAAAGGTTTGTTAACTGTCGAGAAGCAGAACAAAAAAAACATCTTCTCTGGCAAGATTTTGGAAATTGAAGGTTTACCAAATTTGAAAGTTGAACAAGCTTTTGAATTAACCGACGCTTCCGCAGAACGTTCTTGTGCTGGTTGCACAATTAAGTTAAGTGAAGAAACAATTGCGGAATATTTACGTTCCAATATTGCCCTTTTAACTAATATGGTAGCACGGGGTTATAGTGATGCCAGAACTATTATGCGCCGGGTGGCAAAAATGCAAGAATGGTTAGATCATCCAGTATTATTATCTGCTGACCCTGATGCGGAATATGCAGAAATAATTGAGATTGATTTAAGCCAAATCAAAGAACCAATTGTTGCTGCTCCCAATGACCCAGATAATGTTAAGTTATTATCGGCAGTTGCTAATGATTCTGTACAAGAAGTTTTTGTGGGTTCTTGTATGACAAATATCGGACATTATCGAGCAACTGCGAAGGTTTTGGAAGGTGCAGGAGATGTAAAAGCGCGGTTGTGGATTGCACCTCCTACAAGAATGGATGAACACCAATTAAAGGCGGAAGGTGTGTATGATGTTTTCGTGGCTGCAAAGGCGAGAACTGAGATACCAGGATGCAGTTTA
Source organism: Anabaena sp. 54 (assembly GCF_017355725.1). NCBI lineage: Bacteria > Bacillati > Cyanobacteriota > Cyanophyceae > Nostocales > Nostocaceae > Anabaena > Anabaena sp. 54. The sequence goes on along the minus strand of NZ_JAAVWA010000002.1, from coordinate 405,004 downwards.
TGTATGGGAAATCAGGCGCGAGTTGATGATAATACAACTGTGTTTTCTACCTCGACTCGTAACTTCAATAATCGCATGGGTAAAGGCGCTCAAGTGTATTTAGGTTCGGCGGAATTAGCAGCGGTTTGTGCGTTGTTGGGAAGGCTTCCTAATGTGCAGGAATATTTGGATATTGTGGCAGAAAGAATTCATCCTTTTGCTGATGATTTGTATCGCTATTTGAACTTTGATCAAATTGTTGGTTTTGAGAATGAAGGGAGGGTGATTAGTAAGGAGGAACAGGCGGCTTTGGTATAATGTAATTGGGGTGAGTTTTGATGGACTCACCTTAATTTTAAGAAATTGATATTTAATCATTAAGATTTTTAAATCTAGCTAAATTCACCTATTTCAGTGGTAGTATGTAATTAATTCACTCAATCAAAAAACTCTAATTGTAAACATTAACAAAAATAAATTGTCAAATATGGTAACTCAACTAGAAATTACAAATCAACGCAAAGAAAATGCGGAACAAGAAATCCGTGAAAAAACAAAGCGTGTTGACTACAACACTTTCGAGTATCCCATTGAAGTAATTGTTCAAAAATATTTGGATGGAAAAGAAGACGATGAAAATGAAATTTTTATTCCAGATTATCAACGAGAAATGTCTTGGGATGAAGATAGACGATCAAAATTTATTGAATCTGTAATGTTAGGTTTGCCAATTCCTTATATTTTTGTTGCTGATATATCAGGTTCAGAAGAAGATTTAGCCCGCTTAGAAATTATAGATGGTACACAACGTATTCGTACTTTAGCCAAGTTTATTAAAAATGAACTAAGATTACAAAATCTTAAGAAATTAGAAAATTTGAATGGGTTTACTTTTCAAGATTTACCACTACCACGCCAACGGCGTTTTAACAGAATTAGTATTAAAATGATTCAATTAACAAAGGATGCAGATGAAGAAATTAGACGGGATCTTTTTGAAAGAATTAATACTGGTAGTCTTGAATTAAACGAAATGGAGAAACGTAGGGGAAGTTACCCAGGAAAGTTTCTTGATTTAGTTGAGGAATTATCAAAATATCAACCCTTTATAAATTTATGCTCTTTTAGTAAAACTGAAATTGATAAAAGAGACCCACAAGAATTTGTCTTACGGTTTTTTGCATTTTTAAATAATTATCAAAATTATGGTAATTTTGGCAACAAAGTTCATGAGTTCTTGGATGAATACTTAAAACAAGAGAATAAATCTGATGTAGCAAAAATAAATGATATGAGAAATGAATTCTATTCAGTGCTAGTATTTTTGGAAAGATATTGTCCCAATTCTTTACATATTTATCGAAAAACTAAGAATTGCTATGAACCTACAACTAGAATTAAGTTTGAATCTATTACGGTAGGTATTGCTTTGGCGTTAAGAGAAAATCCCAATTTAGTTCCAAAATCTATTACTTTTTTAGATTCGGATGATTTTAAAAAATTAACGAAATCTGATGCTAGTAGTTCTCAAAATAAAGTAATTCGTCGTATTGAGTATGTTCGTGATCAGCTTTTAGGTAATTCATGAAAAGTACATTATTTCAAAATTTTGATGAACGCGCTCAAGAAGTTAGTAGATACTTTTTATTTTTAAAAAATCTAGAGCAAGGTTCAATTCAATTAAGCATGGGTAATCCGAAGAATACCAAAACCAAACCAATAAATAATGATTTAGAAAAAACTCTTAAAGCAACAGGATTTTTGTTGCTCTATAATCTAGTTGAATCCACTATGACTAATGCAATCCAAACAATTTTCGATGAACTAAAAAATAAAAATATTTCTTTCGATGATGTTAGAGATGAAATTAAGAAGATTATTATTGATAATATTAAAGATAAGGATAATAAATCCACAGCTAATCTTTTAGCTAGTATCCAAAACATTTCACTTGATATCATATCAGCTAGTTTTAACAAAAAGAGGTTATTTTCAGGTAATGTTGATGCAAGAGAAATAAAAGATACAGCAAATACGTATGGTTTTTCATATAAAACAAATGCTATAAAAACTCAAAATGGGAGTGATTTACTAACAGTTAAGACTAATAGAAATGATTTAGCACATGGTTTTAAGTCATTCGAGGAAGTTGGTAAAAATGCAACTGCTGATGAGTTATTGAAAATTCAAAAAAGAGTTATTTGTTATTTAAGGGGAATATTAGAAAATATAGAGATTTATCTATCTAATGAAGAATATTTAAAAAAAAATCCGGTTGAAAATGCTTTAATTAAAGATGGTTGGACAATTACAACAGATACTTATCCTGTTGAATATGAAGACGTTAAACTTTATCCAGATTTAGCTGTAAAAAAGCTAATTTCACAAAACCAAAAACAACGTAAAATTATTGTTGAGATCACAAGTTTTATCAGTTCTTCACTCATCAAAGATTTTCAGAATGCTTTAGGACAATATATTTTATATCGTAATTTGATTCAACTATCTCAAAATGAATACCAAGAAATTTATTTAGCTGTAAAAGATGAAATTCATGAGACTTTTTTTCAAAGAAAATCAATTAAAGCTGTAGTTCAATTAAATCAACTTGCTTTGGTTATTATTAATACAGAAAAAGAGGAAATTGTACAATGGATAAATTAGTTAATTATCGTGAAACTATTAATGAAACTCGCAAAACAAAAAATTAGCAGTGAAAACTCAACGCTTAATCAGTTACTAATGGAATTACAGGAAGAATGCCAAAATGTGATTTCTCTGGTTAATCAATTACAACTTTCTGAATTAAGCGATCGTCAAAAAGGGAAAATTCTCTCGGAATTGCTGGTGTCTTCAATTCATTTACATTCCCATTGTGATAAAAATTGGCAAAATTTGATTGCAGATGAAATGGAAACCTTAACAGATGATTAGGTGGTTGGGTGTGCCTTAGCGATCGCTCTTTGTTTATGCTTTGGGAGTGCGATCGCATTCGTCCAACATCCCAAACCGACCTAACCCCCCAACCCCCTTCCCTGCAAGGGAAGGGGGAGAAATCTTGCTCCCCTCTCCTTGTAGGAGAGGGGCTGGGGGAGAGGTCAAACACGATATAAAAACACACCCCACAAATGAACAACCAACCACCGAAAAAAGACGGACTTCATAACATAGTCATTGGACAAAAAATAGAACCAGTAAAAGTCGAACTCGCTAAAGAAATGCGTCGCCAAATGACACCAGCAGAAAAAATTCTGTGGGAACATCTTCGCGCCAACCGCTTGCATGGTTTACATTTTCGCCGGCAACAAATTATAGATGGTTTTATAGTAGATTTTTATTGTCATGCTGCTAGTTTAGTCATAGAAGTAGATGGAAAAATTCATGAACAACAAATAGAATATGATCTAGAAAGAGATAAAATTTTATCAGCTAGAGGTTTGCGTTTATTGAGATTTGAAAACGAAGAAATAACAGAGAAAATTGATCAAGTTTTGATGCAAATTTATCAAACTTGTTGTGAAAAGATTGGGTAAAAACTAATGACACTCGCAAAACAAAAAATTAGCAGTGAAAACTCAACGCTTAATCAGTTACTAATAGAATTACAAGAAGAATGCCAAAATGTGATTTCTTTGGTTAACCAATTACAACTTTCTGAATTGAGCGATGCCTCCGGCGAGCGCAGCTATCGCCAAAAAGATAAAATTCTCTCAGAATTGCTGGTAGCTTCTATTCATTTGCATTCCCATTGTGATGAAGATTGGCAAAATTTGATTTCTGATGAGTTGGAAACTTTAGCAGATGATTATAGGTAGTTTATCTGCATCGCACTCAAGCTACCGATAATTTTTGCTACATCTGCGGGCAGTAATTCTGTAGCTTTTTCTTTTGCCCACTTTGCTAATTCTTCTTTGGGTAAGCGATCGCTCTTTAATAGATACTGTGTCTTGAGTCCTGTACCTGGTTTGGGATTAATAATGGTAATGCTGGGATTGGTGACAGGTAAGTTCAACCCTTTGAAGAAACTAACATCTGACATTCTTCCTGTTCCCAGTTAAGAGTTCCCTGTTCCCTCCAGTTTAGCATACTAAGTCCGGTAGAGCCGCTTTTATTTAATCCTGCTAATATTCGGTCTCGCTCTGATTTATTATCTAAAGACGTGGCGGCTCTTTTTTCAGATTTACGCATAGCATCTAATTCATCATTTACTTGTTTCATTACGTGAAATCTATCAGCAGTTATATTTGCATTTGGCATTAATTCTTCTACTAAACTTTTATAAGGAGACCAGAGATCCATGCTCATTTCAACTATTTGTTCAATGTTAACTAATTGGTCATTTTGGTCAACAATGAATACTTGCGATTGATAAAGACCACTATCTTCTATAGTGATATCGGCAGTAATGTTGTTAACAATCTGACCATTTTGTTTTAACCGGAAATTGGAAATATCTTTATTATTAGTGACATCCAGATCAAAATAATAGGGTTGAATGTCTATTCTTAAATTTTCCGCGTTTTCTTTAATGGCATCTGGTAATGCCATAAAGTAAATTCTAATTTTATTTTGGTCAACTACTGTATTACCGGGAATCTTTAACTCTTCAATTTGGGGGATGATAATCCCATTTTGTTGGGTATCGGGTTTAAAGGAAACTTTGCGATATTGGGAATTGAGATAATCAACTCCTTGAATTACATTTTCTCCAGCTGTAATAGTGTATTTTACCCACAGTCCCAAAGAGTTGAGAATGGATTTATCTGATTTTAATTCAATATAACCAATGGAGTAAGCATCTTCTTGGTCGGATAACAATGCCCCATATTCTTTAGCGTTTCTAACTGTTACCAGTTCTAAAGTGGGTTCATTATCTTCTATAGAGACTGTCGCAGACTGTTTTTGAGTATCTACCTGATAAAACTGATTGTTCTCAGTACCACTCCCGTTTGTCGGTTGTACCAGCCGAACAGTGACAGATTCGGTATTTTCTGCAACATCATCATCAATAGGTTCTACACCAATAATAATGGCTTTATCACTTTGCCCAGTATTAGCCTGAACAGTAATTTCGTTTCCAGTAAAGTATTCTTTCTTGCTATGGTCTGCATAACGCCAATAAAAGAGATAATCTGCACCTTTAGTGGTATTAATATGATTACTACGTATAGTGTTTGTTCCAGTTGTTTTGACGTATTTATTAGGATCTGAAGCATTTTTGTCAGTAACAGGATCTAAATTCAGTTTTAAGGTAAACTCCTTTCGTCTTTGTCGGTCAAAAATAAGTTTAAATTCGGCATTCTTGCCTCTGTCTTCTGAGGCAAAATGCCTGCATAAGCTTGTTGTCCTTCCGAGGAAATAGCAATCCCAGATTCAATATTTCCAGTGGCAAATTCTAAATCCCAATCTCCGCCTAACAGTGCATTACCTGTAATATCTACGGAGGCGGCAACATCTGTTCCTGTGAATATACTTAAATCCCTTAAAAACTCCTGACCCTGACCAAAACCGACACTACAGCCAAACAGTAAAATATCTGCTTCTGCTGTTAATGCCTTACGCCATTGTTGTAATTGCTCACGATAGGCTTGGATACTGTCGCGGTTTAGCCGAGTTGTTCCCATCTGAATTTGTCCCTCACTACCGTGAGAGATAATTTGCACACTAGTAATATTTTGTCGCTCCTTAAGAGTATTGGTGATTTGCTCTATTCCGTCTTGGTCTGAGTTGATGATCAAGATTTCTGTATCGGGCCGAACTTGTTTGAGCAGGTCTTGATAGTTAGCAACAACCTGAGCATCAACAAAAACAATGGTGGTGGTGGGTGTGTTTGTTAATTTAGTGGAAAATCCTGAAGATTATCCTTTTTTATGGGAAGAATTTTAGTTAAAATAATTTAACTCTGAATTGTGGAACAGGCATCCTGCCTGTTATCTTCTGAAAGTAATTCACACTAATCATTTGATATAATTAATTTTTCAAACTTTCACAGGTTGATTTTAGCAGGTTCACAGGCTAGAAGCCTGTGCCACTTAAACCTCATGCTACTGAAGAACTGTACCTTTATGACCCCAATGGGTTTATGATTAGAATTCGTTGTAATCCTAATTAACTCCAAATATGGAAAAAGTTTTAAAAGTCATTGCAGACGTAATTACTAACCCCCCAATTCCCCATGAACCCCATAAACAATCCTTAAAAAATTGGGCGATGTATTGCTTACGGGATAGAGGTTTTATAGTTGTTTTTGCCCAAAATGCTGACTTTGCAGTGCAGTTTAAAAACGGTGACAAATTCTATTTTAAAGTTACCAATCAAGCTGATGATTTAGCTAATGATATCAACTGGATAGTTTGGGATGGTGTGAATAAAACCACCAGTTTGATTCCTCAATTATCCAGTTATCATCAATAACTGTAGGGTGGGCAAAATTGCCCACCCCATACAGATTTTACACAGTTACTTAATTTTCTTCCCGTAACTTATCCAAAACACCGCGATCCTCCAAAGTTGAAGTATCGCCCGACACCTCCTGACCCGCTACCAGATTCCGCAACAACCGCCGCATAATCTTCCCAGACCGGGTCTTTGGTAAAGCATCAGTAAACCTGATTTCACCAGGACGAGCGATCGCCCCAATCTCATTAACAACGTGCTTCTTCAGTTCCTTACTCAACTCCTCACTGGCTTGATAAGTTCCCTCCAAAGTTACAAAAGCCACAACTTCCTCACCCTTCAATTCATCCGGTTTACCCACCACAGCAGCCTCAGCTACCGCCGGATGAGACACCAGCGCAGATTCTACTTCCATCGTCCCTAAGCGGTGTCCAGAGACATTCAGGACATCATCCACGCGCCCCATTACCCAGAAATAGCCGTCCTCATCCTTTCTGGCACCATCGCCGGCAAAATACGTATAATTACCATCAATGGGCGGAATATGTTCCCAGTAAGTCCGGCGGAAGCGATCAGGATCACCGTACACAGTCCGCATCATTCCCGGCCAAGGATGACGAATTGCTAAATAACCACCTTCGTTATCAGGGACAGTATTTCCTTCTAAATCTACCACATCCGCAATAATACCGGGGAAAGGCAGGGTAGCTGAACCGGGTTTAGTGGCAATTGCCCCAGGTAGAGGTGTAATCATAATCCCACCTGTCTCCGTTTGCCACCAAGTATCCACAATTGGACAGCGTTCACCACCAATGATTTTGTGATACCACATCCAAGCTTCGGGGTTAATGGGTTCACCCACACTTCCCAGTAATCGTAGGGAAGAAAGATTACGTTTGTTAGGATGGTGTTCACCCATTTTGATAAAGGCGCGAATTGCGGTTGGTGCGGTATAAAAAATATTAACGCCGTATTTCTCAATTACATCCCAGAAACATCCAGGATTAGAAGCACGGGGCGCACCTTCATACATGAGAGTAGTTGCACCGTTGGAAAGAGGTCCATAAACAATATAGCTGTGTCCAGTAATCCAACCGACATCGGCAGTACACCAATATACATCTGTATCTTGGAGATCAAAAATCCATTTGGTGGTGATATGGCTGTATAAGTTATAACCACCTGTGGTATGAACTACCCCCTTCGGTTTGCCTGTACTACCGGAAGTGTAGAGAACAAACAGCATATCTTCACTGTCCATTGGTTCTGCGGGACAATCAGCGGAAACGCCTTTTTGTAAATCGTGCCACCAATGGTCACGCCCTGCTGTCATGTGAGTTGTTTGATTTGTGCGCTTGACAACTAGCACATCTGTAATGCTGGGAACTGCATTATTTTCTAAAGCTTTGTCTACCTGTTCTTTGAGGGGGACAATCGCATCCTTGCGCCAACCACCATCGGCTGTGATCACTAACTTAGCTTCGGCATCATTTAAGCGATCGCGCAAAGCTTCAGCACTAAAACCACCAAAAATAACGCTATGAGGTGCGCCAATTCTCGCACAGGCTAACATGGCAATGGCAGCTTCGGGAATCATTGGCATATAAATACCAATGCGATCGCCTTTTTTTGCCCCCAACTGCTTCAACACATTCGCAAACTGGCATACTTCCCGATGCAATTGAGCATAAGTCAGCGTCCGTGAATCTCCCGGTTCACCTTCCCAAATCAACGCCGCCTTATTTTTCCGCCAAGTAGTGAGATGTCTGTCAAGACAGTTGTAAGAAATATTAATCTTACCGTTGACAAACCACTTAGCAAAAGGTGGTTGCCAATCTAGGACGGTATCCCATTTTTGAAACCAATCTAACTCAGTTTCTGCTAATTCTGCCCAAAATTGCTGAGGATCAGCCTTAGCTTGATCATAAAGACGCTGATAATCTGCTAAACTTTTGATTTGGGCGTTTTCTGAAAAATCACTGGTAGGCGGAAATAGCCGCTTTTCCTGTAAAATGGATTCTATAGTTGGTTGAGACATAGTGATGGATGTAAACGATATTGTCACTGAAAACTATTTTTAACGAAGTTGTGCCAAAAAACTTGAGATTTTCATAAAATTGCCTCAAGTGTAAAGATTATTTACTGATATGCTAATCTAGTCCTACTCTAATACGACAATTAACTAATGCTGAATTGTTCAGTACGCCGTAAGATAAAATAATTATAATGTTTTTAACAACCTTATTTACCGATTTAGTAGGATATAAATCCTTAGATGTCATGTTAGTATTTTACAACAGGGTATAGTTTGGAAGCCAAGGAAATTAAAGATAGACTCAATTTATTAATCGAGCAAGCCGCTGAAATAGATCCGAATCTCACGGCAAAACTAAGAGATATCAACCGTTGGATTAAACATATCAAGCTTGGTTCGCTGATATCCAAACCCATCGTTGTCGCTTTTTTATTAGAAGTAATTACGGACTCTAGGGTTTGGTTAGCAATTAAATCTTTACCTTCGGAGGAAGACAAAAGATTACAGTTTGAGCAAATGACCGCCAATGAAAGGTATTGGTACGGTTATCTGTTCCCTAAATGGATTAATGCCACAGACACCAAATTTTATATTTGGAAGAAAAAAATGATGGCGGGGGAGTTTAATCAGGCTGATAGTGATATCATTAAATATATAGCTCAGGATGTTGTTCACCGGGAAGGTGATTTTTGGCGGCGTTATATAGCTGACCTTTCCATGGCGACAGACCTGATTGTTAGCAATCATCAAAATAAACCACTCTGTATTCAAGTTACCAGTGTCAGTGAAGAATTTCATAACACAAAGTATCAAAAGTGGCAAAATTCACTGCAATTGTGGGAAATAGAAAGAGGATTATTCTTGAGTTACAATCCCCAAGATAATGATTTTATCCATCAGTTAGTCAATGTTGCACTGTATAACAGTGATCATCTTGCGGAAGGGAAGTATGTGAATTTTTCCTGATTCCCGAATATTGAAATCGAAATCTGTGTCCTAGCTAACATCATTAATCCGCTGAAAACACCATTTATGGTTAACCAACAACAGACTAATAATAGCGCTCAACTCGAAAACCTGACGGAAGCGTTAGCAGCAGCCCGGAGTATGCAGCAAGATTGGTTAAATTATGGACTAAATTTTGTTCATATTTATGTAGAAGATGTGGAAGGTGATTGGCTAGAAACTTGGGGTGATGATGAAATATCTAATCCTTTATTTGATGGGATTAAAGACTTTTTAGTTAGTGATGATGATGTCGCCATCAAAATAAGAAAGTATGTAGGAGACGCATCCTTGTTTGATTTAGCAGTAGATTTAGAAGAATGTTTGAGAATTTCCCGAGATAATGACAAAACATCGGCTGTAAAAGATATATTAGTAAGTAATATTGATCTGAATATTGATGATCTGGAATTATTGGATTTAGCGAATGATTTTGTAGATAAGTGTTGTTGTCGCTTCCCAGATTAAATGACCACTTGACAAATTAATGTCCACAAATATATTAAGCCCTAAACCCTTGCTATATAAGGGTTTTGACAAAATAACTGTCCGAGTTTAAAAACTTCACAAATTAGTTGTCCTATCTTGAAAATCTGGCTCTTGCGTCTCTTTTATGGTGATTGAGGATTGATGATAACAAAACCCTTACGGGACAAGGGTTATAAACAATTATTTCCATATTTTCAATGAAATGCCTACACAATAAGGCTTTCAATGATTTTGAACCAGGGTTTCCATAAAAATAACCGAAGAACCGAAAATCTCTATTTCTCCAACCTTGACTTTATACTCAAAACGGCTAGAAGCTGGACTTTTTTATCATACAAAGAACAAGTTCAAAGCCTCTCCTTTGCACCTCTCCCTAACCCTCTCCTAAGAGGAGAGGGAAAAGGAATAACATAAGGGATTCAGAATTAACACACTAGTAGTTCGTCAAATTTATTTTGACGGGTAATGATGATCGGAAAAAACTTCTGTTCTTCCCTCCCCTACCCCCCTGCCTCTCTTCTCCCCCTGCTTGCCTTCACCCGTCATTTTCGGGTTGACAGACTACTAGCTTTGTTAGCACAAACAATCAACGTAACTGTTCTATCTTGACTAATTAATTTAGAAAATTTAGGTTATACTATTTTTTCAAGCATAATGCAGTCAGTTAAGACGCATATTTTTGTGACTTCTAATTGAGTTTTCACTCCTTTTTACTTATGACAATTAAACTCACTATTCCTGGAATGGCTTGTTCTGCTTGTGCTAGTAATATAACCAAGGCAGTTATAGCCATTGACGCTAATGCTATTGTGGAAGCTGATACTAAAACCAAGTTTGTCAATGTAGAAACTCAAGCTTCAGAATCTGTTATTAGAGAAGCTTTAATTGCTGCTGGTTATCCACCTTCTTAGCAAGATATTCTCAAATTAATAAACATTTCCTAACCACCGTTTAGAGAATGTTTTAAAAGTGGTATCCCGTAATTTCCATCACATTTTTACCCCCCCTTGCAAAGGGGGGAAACAATAAAAATCCAGTTCCCTCCCCTTTATAAGGGGAGAGTTAGGGAGGGGTAAAATATTTGATACAGCAATCATGACTTTTAAAACACCTTCTCAGATGATTTTGTACATTAACACATCACTCCTGCTATCATAAGGCACAGTTTTTATCCCCAAGCCTGTATGCATTGAAAAACCCACTAAGTAGGTGAACACAATAAAACTAAAGTGTGTAAAGAAAAGTAAAATCGCCCAAAGCTTCTTCACTCTTGCATGATTGTCTTTTGCTTTTTGCCTTCCCATAACGACAATTTTCGATGCTAACCTACTTATTGATTGTCTTTTATCTCCCCAGCTTATTCACAAAGTTGGGGATTTTTGTATTTACAGCACTTCCTGATGTTATCAAGTCCAGTTTTTTATCGCCAAACAAGTAGGGGCACAGGGTCTGCGCCCTCTATTGTATTTCATGGGATCGGGAATTGTTGTATAACCGATCAGTAGGTGAACACAATAAAACCAAACTGTGTAAAGAAACGTAAAATCGCTGAAAACTTCTTTACTCTTGCCTTGCTATAACGACAATTTTCAACGCCAACCTACTTAATAAATCATTATTTTTCAGAGGGAACAGGGAACGGGCAGCAGGGAACAGGAAAAACTCATGTTTAAAAACATGAGATTGAAATAATGACACTGTTTTTTTCGTGCTACGCATCTTTTAAAAACATCCTTTTTTTGACTGAGCTTTAAACTCAGAACTAAAGTTTCTTATTTGCTCCCAGTTAAGAGTTCCCTGTTCCCTTCTTTTGTAATATCAAAGAATCATGATTTTGTCATGAAATTATATTTTTGCTATGTACAATTAATCGTTATGTCATCAAATATTAATTTATTTTTTTCTGGAATCATTTATTAAATATTAGTTTATTCGTGATTAAAATATCTTTTCGTGTTACCGATTAATAGTAATAATTAAAAAGAAGAAATAACCAACAATTTCAAATTATTGTATTTGCAGATTTTGACAAAATCACCTTGTCAAAAAAATATTGCTATTCTTGAGGCTTAAATACTTATGTCATTTGTTGATATTTATCAAAACATCCCGTCTCGAAAAGAAATCAATTACACTGCTATTTCCCAAACAAATCCCCTTCAAAATCCCACCGACAATAGTATAAGTTGGGGTAATCATAGTAACTCTTCTCAACATAATCTAGAAACAAACTCCCCTATAGCTAGTAATAGCAGCTATAACTCTAACAATGGCTATGGCCTAGTTAACGCCGGATTAGCAGTCAGTAAAGCCGCAGGCGTTAGTCCCTATACAGATGCTCCTAACTTGGGTGGCAATAATTGGGGAGCGGATCTGATCAAAGCTCCCACAGCCTGGAATAATGGATATACAGGACAAGGAACTATTGTTGCCGTACTAGATACAGGCGTAGACTACAACCATCAAGACTTAAAAAATAATATTTGGAGTAACGCCAAAGAAATAACTGGTAATGGAATAGACGATGATGGTAACGGCTATGTTGACGATGTTCAAGGTTGGAACTTTGTAGATAACAACAATAATATTTTAGACAATAATGATCATGGCACTCATGTTGCTGGAACCATAGCCGCAGAAAATAACGGCATTGGTGTTACTGGCATTGCCTATAATTCCAAAATTATGCCAGTCAAAGTCCTAGATGCCAATGGCTCAGGTTCTTACTCGAATATCGCTAAAGGTATTTATTACGCAGTTGATAATGGCGCAAATGTAATTAACCTTAGTCTAGGAGGTAATTCCTCTAACGATACGCTCAAATCAGCCATTGAATATGCCAGCAGCAAAAACGTAATCGTTGTCATGGCAGCAGGTAATAATGGTGATCCAGTGCCATCCTATCCCGCCCGCTACGCCTATAATTCAGGAATTGCCGTAGGCGCAGTGGATAAAAATAATAACCTTGCGGATTTTTCCAACCGGTCTGGTCCTCAAGAAATCACCTATGTCACCGCCCCCGGAGTTAATGTTTACTCCACAATACCTAATAATCAATATGCCAGTTACAATGGCACTTCTATGGCAGCCCCTCACATTGCTGGGGTCGTCGCTCTTATGCTTAGTGCTAACCATAACCTAACCGAAAGCCAAGTCCTCCAAATTATTAGAAGCACATCTGCGAATAGCACTAATCCTCCAGAGCCGACAACACCTTCACAGCCAGGACCGAAAATGCCATCTCTTTTCCCCCCTCTAGACTCTTTTTTCCCTTTGCAACTAATTAATATAATTTCACAATTGCCTTTTAAGCTGCAATCTCCAACACCAACCTCTACTCCCTTTCCTCCTATAGTTGTCTCCAAGAGCGAAAATCAGTTGGAGTTGCATTTCGGCAATATAGCAACAGTAACAGTACAGCAGTTTAACTACTACGGTCAAAGTCTGGCACAACCCGTTACCCAATTCACACTAAATTTCTACGACAACACCCCACCAAACAGCAACAGTGAAGATAGTTTTGATAAACAGTATTATAAAGACAGCTATTGGCATTGATCTAAGGGAACACCAAAAAATAAATTACCAATTTTGTGGGATGGGCATCCTGCCCGTCCTTGATGATTAGCAGGCAATTCGTCCCGCACCACGAGAAATTTTTGGGTATTTTTTTAATTGGAAGTCCCTAATCCACTACAAAAAAAACAATCTGAACCAGTGAAAACAAACGCCACTAGGGAAAAATCCTCTCCCCCTCAACGTTTCCAGCTTTTCAGTCCCTGAAATCACCCTTGCCTAAAAAATATTTCTCAAACCCCTTGACAGAAAAAGGAAGGATTGCTATATTAGATAAGTGCCGAGAGAAAGAAACAAATCCCGGACAACTGAACCGAGAAAAAATAATACTTTGAAAGAATAGATTAAACCAATCCTCGTCGTCAAGATAATTGAAAGAGGATTCGAGATTTTAACTAATTTCGGAGCCAACAAACTCGAAAACACAAAATGGAGAGTTTGATCCTGGCTCAGGATGAACGCTGGCGGTATGCTTAACACATGCAAGTCGAACGGTCTTTTCGGAGATAGTGGCGGACGGGTGAGTAACGCGTAAGAATCTACCTTCAGGTTGGGGACAACCACTGGAAACGGTGGCTAATACCCAATGTGCCGAGAGGTGAAAGGCTTGCTGCCTGAAGAAGAGCTTGCGTCTGATTAGCTAGTTGGTGGGGTAAGAGCCTACCAAGGCGACGATCAGTAGCTGGTCTGAGAGGATGATCAGCCACACTGGGACTGAGACACGGCCCAGACTCCTACGGGAGGCAGCAGTGGGGAATTTTCCGCAATGGGCGAAAGCCTGACGGAGCAATACCGCGTGAGGGAGGAAGGCTCTTGGGTTGTAAACCTCTTTTCTCAGGGAAGAACAGAATGACGGTACCTGAGGAATAAGCATCGGCTAACTCCGTGCCAGCAGCCGCGGTAATACGGAGGATGCAAGCGTTATCCGGAATGATTGGGCGTAAAGGGTCCGCAGGTGGCATTGTAAGTCTGCTGTTAAAGAGTTTGGCTCAACCAAATAAAAGCAGTGGAAACTACAAAGCTAGAGTGTGGTCGGGGCAGAGGGAATTCCTGGTGTAGCGGTGAAATGCGTAGATATCAGGAAGAACACCGGTGGCGAAGGCGCTCTGCTAGGCCAAGACTGACACTGAGGGACGAAAGCTAGGGGAGCGAATGGGATTAGATACCCCAGTAGTCCTAGCCGTAAACGATGGATACTAGGCGTAGCTCGTATCGACCCGAGCTGTGCCGTAGCTAACGCGTTAAGTATCCCGCCTGGGGAGTACGCAGGCAACTGTGAAACTCAAAGGAATTGACGGGGGCCCGCACAAGCGGTGGAGTATGTGGTTTAATTCGATGCAACGCGAAGAACCTTACCAAGGCTTGACATGTCACGAATTCCGTTGAAAGATGGAAGTGCCTTCGGGAGCGTGAACACAGGTGGTGCATGGCTGTCGTCAGCTCGTGTCGTGAGATGTTGGGTTAAGTCCCGCAACGAGCGCAACCCTCGTTTTTAGTTGCCAGCATTAAGTTGGGCACTCTAGAGAGACTGCCGGTGACAAACCGGAGGAAGGTGGGGATGACGTCAAGTCAGCATGCCCCTTACGTCTTGGGCTACACACGTACTACAATGCTACGGACAAAGGGCAGCTACACAGCGATGTGATGCGAATCTCATAAACCGTAGCTCAGTTCAGATCGAAGGCTGCAACTCGCCTTCGTGAAGGAGGAATCGCTAGTAATTGCAGGTCAGCATACTGCAGTGAATTCGTTCCCGGGCCTTGTACACACCGCCCGTCACACCATGGAAGTTGGTCACGCCCGAAGTCGTTACCCCAACCGCAAGGAGGGGGATGCCTAAGGTAGGACTGATGACTGGGGTGAAGTCGTAACAAGGTAGCCGTACCGGAAGGTGTGGCTGGATCACCTCCTTTTAGGGAGACCTAATCCATTTAGAACTCGAAAGCAATGCAAATTGTGAATAGAAACTAAATTGGTCTAACCTAGGTCGGTCGAGATTGGTAGATATCTTTCAAAGTATTATTCGGCTTAGTTCAAAAATTGAATCAGAGTCAGCACCTAACAACTATGGTTAGACTGCTGGGTTAAATTCCAGCCAGAACCTTGAAAACTGCATAAGAGAAAGAGAAAAAGCAGGCAGACACAGACATTGAGATGGATGTGAAAGCAAACAAGCAGAAAATGTGGTCAAGCTAATAAGGGCTAATGGTGGATACCTAGGCACACAGAGGCGAAGAAGGACGTGGTTACCGACGAAATGTTCCGGGGAGTTGGAAGCAAACTAAGAGCCGGAAATGTCCGAATGGGGCAACCCTATGTACTACCTGTTGAATATATAGACAGGAAAGAGCCAACCCAGCGAACTGAAACATCTTAGTAGCTGGAGGAAGAGAAATCAAACTAGAGATTCCCTAAGTAGTGGTGAGCGAAAGGGGAAGAGCCTAAACCAAGGGATTTATCCTTTGGGGTCGTGGGACAGCGATATCGAATCTAGAGACTAGACGAAACAGCTAAATACTGTACCAGAGGGGGTGAAAGTCCCGTAGTTGAAAGTCAAAGGATAGTAGCTGAATCCCGAGTAGCATGGAGCACGAGGAATTCCATGTGAATCAGCGAGGACCACCTCGTAAGGCTAAATACTACTGTGTGACCGATAGTGAACAAGTACCGCGAGGGAAAGGTGAAAAGAACCCCGGAAGGGGAGTGAAATAGAACATGAAACCATAAGCTTACAAGCAGTGGGAGTCCGATTTAACGGATGACCGCGTGCCTGTTGAAGAATGAGCCGGCGACTTATAGGCACTGGTAGGTTAAAGCGAGAATGCTGGAGCCAAAGGGAAACCGAGTCTGAAGAGGGCGAAGATCAGTGTTTATAGACCCGAACCCTGGTGATCTAACCATGTCCAGGATGAAGCTTGGGTAACACCAAGTGGAGGTCCGAACCGACCGATGTTGAAAAATCGGCGGATGAGGTGTGGTTAGGGGTGAAATACCAATCGAACCAGGAGCTAGCTGGTTCTCCCCGAAATGTGTTGAGGCGCAGCGGTTGTGATTAAATCTGGGGGGTAAAGCACTGTTTCGGTGCGGGCTGGGAGACCGGTACCAAATCGAGACAAACTCAGAATACCCAGAGAACACACAGCCAGTGAGACAGTGGGGGATAAGCTTCATTGTCAAGAGGGAAACAGCCCAGACCACCAGCTAAGGTCCCCAAATCATCACTAAGTGATAAAGGAGGTGAGATTGCCTAGACAACTAGGAGGTTTGCCTAGAAGCAGCCACCCTTGAAAGAGTGCGTAATAGCTCACTAGTCAAGCGATCTTGCGCCGAAAATGAACGGGGCTAAGTGATGTACCGAAGCTGTGGGATTACTAATCATAATCGGTAGGGGAGCGTTCCGTCGTAGGTAGAAGCAGTAGCGGCGAGCAGCTGTGGACGAAACGGAAGTGAGAATGTCGGCTTGAGTAGCGCAAATGTATGTGAGAATCATACACCCCGAAACCCTAAGGGTTCCAGAGCCAGGTTCGTCCACTCTGGGTTAGTCGGGACCTAAGGCGAGGCCGAACGGCGTAGTCGATGGACAAAGTGTCAATAGTCACTTACTGTTCTGTGGGAGCATAGATAGGGACGCATGAAAGATAGCCATACCCTGATTGGTTTGGGAGGAGTTTACGAACTCTGCGTGGTGAAGGATAGTGCCAAGAAAAGCTGTCTATGTGATGAAGATAGAACACCCGTACCCGAAACCGACACAGGTAGGGAGGTTGAGAATACCAAGGGGCGCGAGATAACTCTCTCTAAGGAACTCGGCAAAATGGCCCCGTAACTTCGGAAGAAGGGGTGCCCACCTAAGAAGTGGGTCGCAGTGAAGAGATCCAAGCGACTGTTTACCAAAAACACAGGTCTCCGCCAACTCGCAAGAGGACGTATGGGGGCTGACGCCTGCCCAGTGCCGGAAGGTTAAGGAAGCTGGTCAGCGAAAGTGAAGCTGGCGACCGAAGCCCCGGTGAACGGCGGCCGTAAC